>NZ_JAMXXC010000015.1:0-75786 GCF_024129855.1 Acinetobacter lwoffii | reverse complement strand
AGAATTAGGTCGTCCTCATACCCAAGTTGTCACTTGAATTCTGTTCAAATGAGCAGAGTGTTATCTTTTAAATCTTTGTGCAACAAAGCCACTGGCGACCGAGATTGCAGCCAAAATTAAAGCCGGTACTACTTTTGCTCAGGCAGCAGCACAATATTCTGAAGACCCTGAATCTAAGTCTAAAGGTGGCGCGCTTGCCGTTTATGAAGAAGGTGTATTTGGTACTGCATTTGATCAGACGGTTAGTTCTTTAAAATCGGGTCAGGTGTCTGCACCAGTGAAAACAGATTATGGTTACCACATCATTTCTGTGCAAACGCCAGATGTTGCAGTTCCTTCTTTTGAATCACAAAAAGCACGTTTGTCTGAAGAAGCCTTGGCTGCTAAAAAATCCAATGCATTCTCTGATACGGTCAATACGCTAAATGATATGGTGGTAGGAAGTGATTCTCTGGATGTCGTTACACAGGAAGTTAAAGGTGTACAAGTCCAGAAAGCCCAAGGTGTAACACTTTCGACCCGTGATCCTGTGCTGAGCGATGCTAACCTCAAAGTCAAATTGTTTAATGACGATGTTAAAAATGGTGATCGTAATGCTTCATCAAGCATTCAGTTAGCCAATGGTGATGTAGCCTGGATAAAGGTGCGTAATTATCATGCAGCCGGCGAACAAACACTGGCAGAAGCAAAACCGCGTGTTAAGGCTCAGTTGATTGAAGACAAAGCAGCTGCTTTGGCAAAAGCAAAAATTCAGAAAGCTTTGGATGAGTTCAAAACCAAACCGGCTGCGGCAGTGGCGAAAGGTGATTTGATCTTTGAAGATGCTGGTGTTTACACACGTGCTGAAGGTTTGCTAAAACGTGATGTACAGCGTGCGGCTTTTAGTCTTCCGACACCAAAAGCAGGCCATTGGTCAGTGACGACAGCGAAAATGCCGAATGAGCTGGTTGTGGTTGCGGTATCAGAAGTGAAGAAGAACCCGGTAGATGTATTGAGTGCAGAACAACGCAGTGAGTTGGTGAAGTTATATCAACAACTTCGTGGTCAGCAGGAATTTGATGACTATACGCGTTACCTGAAATCTCAGGCAAAAATCAAATAAAATTGTTGTATAAAAAACCAGCCTGCGGGCTGGTTTTTTATTTTCTAAAACTTATAGTTTTATAGGTAATAATATTAAATATCTGATATATAATTATTTTAGGCTGTAATCCAGTCTATATCCATTCAGCATAAATAAAAAATGATAAGGCATATAATGAAAAAAATATCGTATTTTAATCCTGTTCCGCAGCATGCGCAGGTCGTTAAATCACCTCACTATCACCCACAACCAAATAAACCTGGAAAAGGTCATGAACCAAATAAACCGGGGAAAGGTTATGTTCGCGATGAAACTGCAATTATTCTCAAACCTTCTACGCCTGAGGTAACGGAGTTTGGTAGCCAAATTGTTGGTATAGCCGATCCGTTTGTTACTATTATTGCAACTTATAATGGTCAGCAATATCAAACTACTGCTGATGCGCAGGGAAGTTGGTCACTGAATAATCCTATCTCAGGCACTGGCTCAGTGACGATTGTTGCTGTAAATGCAAAAGGAATTGTTTCCTTAGAAATTGGATTAGCGCAAATAGCACCACTACCTCCGAGTATACCTGTGTTTTCTCAAGAGGGTGATTATTTAGTCGGCACGGCTGATCCACATGTGACGGTGGTGGTTAGGCATAATGGTGTTGAATATAACACCGAAGCTGATGCAAATGGGCAATGGATACTTCTAAATCCGATTGTGCCGGGTACTTTTATAGAAGTATTTGCTCGTAATGAACTTGGAGAAGAGTCTCCACCTATTATTTCTGGTATGGCACCACTTCCTGAAATTCCGGTATTTCCAGATTGGGCACCTATTACCCCAGTGATTTTAGAGCAGGGTGAATATCTATCAGGTAAAGCAACCCCTCATACGCAGATTATTGTGATGGCAAATGATTATGAATATTCAACCAGTGTTGATGGTCAGGGGAATTGGTCGTTACTCAACCCAATTGCACAAGGAGGAACTTTAGAGATTTATGCGGTAAATGATTTAGGTATTCGATCTAACATCATTGCATTGGCGATTCCTGTGGTATTTCTTGAGCCGGAATTACCTGTTATAGAGCCAGAACAGCCAAGTTACATCTTGTTTGAGCCAGTTGTCCCTACTATTTTGGAAAATGGCGAACAGCTTACTGGCGAGGCAATGCCTTACGGTAAAATTGTGATTCTTGCTGATAGTCAGGAATATGTGACTTATGCAAATGCAAAGGGTGAGTGGAGTATAGAAAATCCAATTGCACAAGGTGGCTTCTTGACTTTATATTCGGAGAATGCAGCAGGCCAGCGTAGTGAAACTATTTCATTAGCAAAAATTAATTTTCCATTAAACGTGGAGCAACATGCTTCTATTGAGGATATTCTTACTACAGCGATTGAGCAAGATGAAGAATCTGCAAGTTTAGAAAATGATCATCAAGATATTCAGGTTGATTTAACATTGCTCCTACAAGATATAGAAAGGCCGACTACATCAGTTTCACTCATTGAGCCGATTGTGGTGGAAGCACGAGAAGAAAGCTTCGAAGTCCCTTATTTTGCCGACCAAAATATTAATTCACAGCTTATACAACAGCAGCTATTTGATCAGATTAATATTATTGGATAAAAAAGGGAGCATTTGCTCCCTTTTTTAATTATTCAGTACGAATAATCAGTTCATAACCGGTATATTTGCGCATATTAATTACGCCAGTATCCAGAATTAAATACTGACCCTTGATGCCTTGTAATTTGCCACGAATGACAGGAGTTTTATCCAGATTATGCGATTTAATCTTTTCTGGATATTGTTCTACCGGATAAATAAATTCTCGTGCGAATTCATCTTCCAATACTTCAATATTTTCATTAAATTCTAGATTCTGATTAAATTCTTCACGAATGCTTTGAATTTTAGGCGCGAATTCTTCTAAAAGTTGTTCACGCACTTCAATCAGATTCAATGGTTCTGCTTCACCTTTGAGCAGCTTGCGCCAGTCAGTCTTATCAGCAACCTGAGTACCAAACATGACCTCAAGCTTTCCAGAAAGACGACGTGAGCCCACTTTCATAATCGGCAGGGCTTGGGTCGCGCCCTGATCAAGCCAGCGGGTCGGCATTTGGCTGGTACGGGTAATACCGACCTTTAATGCGCTAGAATTGGCCAAATAGACAATATGTGGCTGAAAGCAGACATTCTGTGCAAACTCATCTTCGCGGCAAGTGCCCAAATGATAATGGCAAGTCTCTGGTTTCATGATGCACATATCACATGAAGCATTGGTTTTAAAACATTTAAAACAGTGACCTTGCGAAAATGATTTGGAAGTTTTGTTGCCACAAGACACGCAGTAAATATTACCGGTCCATTCAATCTCGATTTCTTGGCCTAAATTAAACGGAAGATCAATTTCTGCACGATCTAAAATTAATTTATATTCAACATTTGCCCGCTGTATCTGTTGATCAGTTACACTAAGGTCCTTGAGGCCGACGTGCATTTTATGACAAATGCCCTGAAGTTCCATAAAAATTACTCACTTAAATCATAAGGATGCAGTTATGGCTGAGCAGAATGTCATTACTTCAATGCTAGACGATTTCGCACAGGAACAGCCAATTCATACTGCTATTTGTATTGGGCAGGACTTGAGCCAAGTCCAGTTTCAGCCAGCTATTCAATGGTCCTATTTTAGCGTATCTGACTTTTTAAATCTGCCTTTTCAGCAACGTTATGACTTGGCTGTGGTGATGCTGGATACTGCAGAAACAGAACATTTGTCTGAACAGATCATGAGTCAAATTCTGGTGAAATTACGTGATTTGTTTGCCAAACGGCTAGTGGTGATCAGCCGGCTGCAAAATGAAAAGTTATTGAGAGCTTTAGGATTTACCCAGCTGATTGACAAGACCACACATGAGGCCGATTTTGCGCTGTGGCAGTTTAATATTTTAACCTATAAGCACGTGCCAGACTGGTTTAACTCCAAATTTTGGGCCAATCCGGAAAACTGGGATAAATTTCGCTGGTAAGCTAAAAACTAGCTTAACTAAGATTGCAAATATTAACACAATCTTGCCTAGACAATATGAGGGCAGGCCGTATTCTGTAATTAAGATGCACATAGGATATAGGATATGACAAACCTGAGTAGTATTGTGGAAATATTAGCAAAGCAGGCATTGGGTGGCGGGCAGTCGCAGCAGAAATCCTCACAACAAGGTGGCTTGGCAGATATCCTAGGGTCTGTGCTAGGGCATTTAAACCAGTCAAATCCTCAGCAAAATCAAAATACTCAAAACCAGCAAAATCAAACCGGCCAGCAGAATCGACAAAATGGTCTGGGGGCAATTTTAGGTTCAGTACTAAGTCAGCTCGGTGGTGGTAGTACTCAAAGTACTGCTCAGTCTCGTTCAGGACTAGGTGGTTCTACCGGTAAAACCCTATTGATTGCTGTATTGCCTTTAGTGTTGGCCTGGATTCAAAAACAAGGCGGTTTGCAAGGTGCGTTGGACAAGCTAAAAGGACAGGGACTCAACAGCCAGGTCGATGATTGGGTATCGACTGGTCCCGGTGAAAATGCCAATGTTGATCCGCAGCAGATGCAAAACCTGTTTGATGATCAGGAAGTTGAAGAAGTAGCACAGCAAACGCATGCACCGAAGCAGGATGTTTATAGTGCGATTTCACAGGTCTTGCCGCAGATTATTGATTCGCTTACTCCACAAGGTGAGCAGACCAGTAAGCAAGAAGCCAATAATGATATTCAAAATGTATTGAATATGGTTTCAGGACTTCTTAAAAAATAAATCTAAACATTAAAAAAATCCCGATATCTGTCGGGATTTTTTAATAACTATTAAATGATTTAGAATTTAATCTAGATTCATGCTAAACAGCTGATTAGATTTACAAATTTTCTTGGCAACATAATGAGATTTTCTCATGCGAATCAGGATAATCTGCGACTGAAACCCGAGTTCACCAAACTCAGGTTCTACCTGTACATAATGTAGTTGTCCATACTCATCCCGTACCCGTGCTTGAGCAGAAAAACCGGGACGGGCATTGCCACTGGAAATCGTCGCCAGACGACCAAGTAGATTGACATTGTTCTTTTTATATTTAGGGGGAATGACCTGATCCAGACAGTGAATCATAAAAATAGTAAAAAAAGTCGCAATGATCAAAGCTGGAATAATCAGATAATAGGCAGGCAGAAATTTAAATTCCTGAAAATAGATCAGGAACTGTAAAACATAGCCGGCAAAGCTAAAATTCATCAGGAAGAAAAACACAATCAAAGTTTTGGAGAATTTGACGTTTAGTAGATCCATCTGCTGAAAGTCATAAGGTGAAATTTTTTGCAGAAACTTGCTGGGTCTGAGTCCAAAATAGAAACCAATGGTTTTCACCACACCAAACAGAATAATCGCCAATAAACTCAGATGAAAAGGCATCAGGTTATAGTCTAGAAAAAATGCAGGCATGGTGAAGTCCGTTTTCGTCTTATTCTGAGAGGTAAATTCCACCATCAGAATGCACGGTAATCTCTACTTTTTCAAGTGCTTGACCTTGGCAAGGCCCAGAAATGCATTCACCGCTTTCTACCAGAAACAAGGCGCCATGCGTGGAGCATTCAATAAATTCCTGATCACGATCCAAAAACTGGTTTTCCAGAAATTCCAGTTCAACCTGCAAATGCGGACACAGGTTTTGATAGGCATAGAAGGCACCGTCACGCTGTGTGATAAAGATATTGTCTCCATCAGGAAGCTCAAAAGAGCGTGCTTCGCGCTCTGGAACGTCTTCGGTCATGCAGATTTTAAACATTAAGCACATTCCTTTTGAAAGTCTTGTAATAATGCCGCATAGTCTTCAACTGCCAGGCGCGGACCAAATTGTGAAACCACTTGGCTCGAAATGAGAATCGCCAGTTCAGCCGCAGCTTGAAGACCCAAATTAGCATTCAATCCGTACAGGAAAGCCCCGGCAAAAGCATCACCGGCACCGTTGGCATCTACTGCAGGCACTTTACGGCCAGAAACAGTAAATGTATTTTGATAATCCGAAATCAGTGCGCCTTCAGCTGACAATGTAATGACAACGTGCTGACTGATTGTTTTTAATTTAAGCAGGGCTGCCTCAAGATTATCTGTTTCTGTATACATCAGCGCTTCTTGCTGGTTACATAACAGCAAGTCTACACCATCTGCAATCATTTCATCCAAACCGGCACGCGCGTATTGCACCATGGCAGGATCAGATAAAGTTAGGGCAATTTTAACGCCATTGGCACGGGCAATATCACGTGCTTGTTGTACGGCATGACGTGCTGTGTCAGAAGTTGATAAATAACCTTCGAGATATAGCCATTTCGCGCTATTTAGTGCGCTGAAATCAATTTGTTGATCAGTCAGTTCGGCCGTAATACCCAGATAGGTATGCATGGTACGTTCAGAATCAGGGCTGACCAGAACCATACATGTCCCTGTCACGCCTTCACTGATCGATTGGGTGGTGGTCTTAATGCCGGCATCATTCAAACCTTGCAGGTAGATGTGTCCCAGTTCGTCATTTCCGACACGACAGCCATAAAATGCAGAACCACCGAGCGCAGAAAATGCCACGGTAGTGTTGGCTGCTGAACCGCCTGAAGCCTGACCCTTATACACTTGAGTCGCTTGAAGATTTTGATAAAGAGTGGCCTGAGTCTCACCATCTGCAAGTTGCATAGTGCCTTTTTGCAAGTGATGTGCAGTTAAAAAGTCATCAGAAACTTTAAATTCTTGGTCAATCAGCGCATTACCAATCGCAAAAAGATCAACAGTTGCCATGTTCAAATATCACATTAAAAATGAAAGTCCTAAGTTTACACGATTGCTTGGGATTGCTGTAGTTTGCTGAATCATTTTCAAATACTTTTCAAAAATGCTGTATTTTGTTCAGCAGCTATCTTTGGTCTAAAAACTGGCTTATTTTTGTGCACTGGTGCGCCGCAGCATTGATTTAAGGATCAAATTTTATTTATAAAGAGATATCGCTCCTGGCATGATACTTTAAGTCGCTTGGCAACAGTCATTCTTCACAACAATTTCAAATAGTGTGCGTATATGAATATTAAAATTGTAACAGCCGAACAACTCCCGGATCAGATCGAAACACTGGCAACTCTGGCACGTAAAGAAGGCTATAATTTGGTAGATAAGTTAATAGAAGAATATCGCACCGGGAAAAACTGCTTTAGCCACGCCAATGAATATCTGGTGGTGGCGCATGATGGCAAAAAACTGGTTGCCTGTGGCGGCTTGAACCAGCAATGGGGAGATAACGGCATTGAAGACCGCATTGGTCGTGTACGCCGTTTCTATGTGCATCCGAAATATCGTCAGCATGGCGTAGGCAAACAGCTTTTGGCTTATTTGGAACAGTTGGCACGTCCGCATTATTCAGCTTTGTGCTTGCAAACAGATACCCGACTGGCCGCCAGTTTTTATCAAAAGCAAAATTATGTATTTGTAGAAAATAATCCAAGCTATAACTATTTTAAATATCTGATTTCTTAAGCTTGTAAATACTCATCTAGATGCAGGAAGTAAATTTGATGATTTAATTTTCAAATGATCAAGTTTACTTAATTCGATCAAAATCCTCGGTTTTCAACGTGAATAATTCAGATAACTAAAGCTATAATGCGCTTAGTTATTTTAATTAAAGCATTAGGAGATCGCATGACTGTAGATGTCACTGAAACCATTTCTCAAACTGTACATCCTGCGTTTCAGTTGGTACGTCAACAACATGTTGAAGCTTTAGACATTTTCGTGTCTGAATATAAACATAAAGTGACTGGCGCCACACATTATCATCTGGCGACCAATCACGACGAAAATGTCTTTCTGGTGGCGTTTCGTACCCAGCCGATGGATTCTAAAGGCGAAGCACATATTCTAGAACATACTGCGCTGTGTGGTTCAGAAAAATTCCCGGTGCGTGATCCATTCTTCCTGATGATTCGCCGTTCACTGAATACTTTCATGAATGCCTTTACTGCGGCGGACTGGACTGCGTACCCATTTGCGACGCAGAACAGCAAGGATTTCCAGAACCTGCTTGAAGTGTATATGGATGCAGCATTTGCTGCGAACCTCAATCCACTAGATTTTGCCCAGGAAGGCATTCGCATTGAGCTGGAAAATGGCGAGCCTGTCTATAAAGGCGTGGTCTTTAATGAAATGAAAGGTGCGATGAGTTCGCCTTCAGATCAGTTGTATCACACGCTGGCGCATCATTTATTCCCAAATACGACCTATCACTATAATTCGGGTGGTGATCCTAAAGATATTCCTGATCTGACTTACCAGGAGTTAGTTGATTTCTATAAGTCACATTACCATCCAAGTAATGCAGTCTTCATGACCTTTGGCAATAAAACAGCATTCGAACTGCAAGAGCAGTTTGAAAATCTGGCATTGTCCAAATTTGAAAAAGGTCAGACGCTGTATCCAACACCTGAAACCCGTTTGACTGCACCATTGACGGTGACAGACAGCTATGCTGTTGATGCTGAAGACCTGCAGGACAAGACCTATCATGTGCTGTCATGGTTATTGCCAGAAGCCAGTGACATTAAACTGCGTTTAGGTATGCGTTTAGTTGAAGGTATCTTGTTAGAAGATTCAGCATCACCACTGCGTCATTATCTGGAAACGTGTGGTTATGCTGATGCAACAGGTCCATTCATGGGCGTGGATGATTCTAATTTTGAAATGACTTTCTACTGTGCGGTACAGGGTTCAAATCCTGAACATGCAGAAGAATTTAAAAATGGTGTGTTTAAGGTTCTGGAAGAGGTTGCGTCTAAACCGGTTGATCAGAACATGGTCGATGCGATTCTGCATCAAATTGAATTGCATCAGCGTGAAATCAATGGTGATGGTACGCCGTATGGTCTGAGCCTGATTCTGAGCGGTTTGGGCAGCGCAATTCATCACCGTGATCCGGTCGAAGTTTGGGATGTGGACTCTGCGATTGCCGCAGTTAAGGAAGAACTGCAAGATCCAATGTGGCTTTCCAATCTGATCAAAGAGCATTTGCTGGATAATCCGCATCGTGTCCAATTGACACTGGTTCCGGATGCGACTAAATCTGCCAAAGAAGCAGCGGATGAAAAAGCGCGTCTGGCTGAAATTGGCAAGAATCTGACTGAAGAACAGAAAGCTGAAATTATTGCGCAGACTGAAGCATTGAATGTGCGTCAGGACACGCCGGATGACTTGAATTTATTGCCGAAAGTCGGTCTGGAAGATGTCCCTGCGGAATTGCAAATTGTTCAAGGCCAGTTGCGTGAGATTATCTGTAACCGTGTTGATACGCCGTTGAACCTGTATCATGCCGGCACCAATGGGATTTATTATCAACAGGTTCTGGTCAATATTCCGGATGAAGTGGTGCAGTCGCCTTACTTTAACCTGCTGTCGATCCTGATGGGTGAAGTTGGTGCGGGTGAGTATGATTATCTTGAGTTCCAGCAACTGCAAACAGCGGTAAGTGGCGGTCTGGGCATGGGCGCATCTTTGCGTTCTAAAGTCGATGACAAAAACAAGATTACTGCCTGGTTGACGCTAACGACCAAATCTTTGGTGAATCATCTGGATGCAATTCGTCTGTTAAAGATCGGTTTTGAACAGCTTCGTTTTGATGAGAAAGACCGTATTGTTGAACTGTTACAACAGCGTAAAACGCGCTGGCAGTCACGTATTTCCGGTTCTGGACATAGCTATGCAATGCAAACGGCTTCACGCCAGCATAGTGCATTGGCTTTGCGTGATTATCACAATACCGGTTTGGGTGCATTGAACTGGCTGATCGAACTGGTGTCTAAGATCGAAAAAGATCCGGCTGAATATGATCTGCTGATTGATGAATTAAAACGGATTCATCGGGTCTTGTTGCAAGCACCAAAGCAATTCCTGTTAGTCTGTGAAGAGCCGCAGTCTGAGCATCTGATCGAAGAAATTCAGAATGTCTGGGATAAACTTGAAGTTGATTCTGCACCAGTTTCATTAACTCAAGTCGAAAAAGTAACCCATGACCAGCACGAAGCCTGGTTGATTCAAGCCAATGTCCAGTTCTGTGCGGCTGCTTATCCAGCTGTTGAAGTTTCACATCCTGATGCTGCTGCATTGATGGTACTGGCGGGTTATTTGCGTAATGGCTTCCTGCACAGTGCCATCCGTGAAAAAGGCGGTGCCTATGGTGGTGGTGCCAGCTATGACGGGAATGCCTGTTCATTCCGTTTCTACAGCTATCGTGACCCACGTCTGGCAGAAACTTTCCAGGATTTTGATGCGAGTATTCAGTGGTTACTTAATGCACCACAACAGCCACACCAGTTGGAAGAAGCCATTCTGGGTCTGATTGCCAGCATGGATAAACCGGGTTCACCGGCAGGCGAAGCCATTACTGCATGTTATTCTTACTTGCATCAACGTACGCCAGCGTTCCGTAAAAAATTACGTGAACGTTTATTGAATGTCACACTGGATGATTTGCAGCGTGTTGCACAGACCTATCTGGTCGAGCAGCAGGCGACGAAAGCCATTGTAGCGCCAGTGGCAAAACGTGAAATGCTGGAACAGCTTGGTTTTGTAATTCAACAAGTTCTATAAATAAAAAAAAGAGGATAATGGATGGCGCTTAATTCGTTTAAGCGCTCAACTCTACAGCTGAGCGTGTTGCTGGGCTGTGCAGTTGGGACGCAAGTGAATGCGGAAGAAACAGTAGTCAACAGTCCCACGCCGGCAACGGCTGAAGCCTGTGCTGCACTGGAAATTAGTGCAGAGCGTCTGGCCTGTTATGATACTTTATTTAAAATTCCGGTTACTGATAAGCCTGCAATCGTTTCTGAACGTCGTGCAGCAGCAGAAATTGCGCCTGAACCCGACAATTTAAAAGCGAAAATTGGTCAGACTGTTTCCAATATTTACGCTTCTGAAGGATCAAAGTTGACGCCGAATCTGTCTTTGCTGGATAGCCGCTGGGAACTCTCTCCGGAAAGTAAATTAGGCACCTGGAACATTCGTTCTTATCAGCCGGTGTATTTGATGCCAGGTTTCTGGACATCAAACAAGAATGAATTACCCGAGAGTGAAAATCCCAACAATATAGAGACAGAGAAACAGAATCTCACCTCAACTGAAGCTAAGTTTCAACTGTCTTTAAAGACCAAGGCGGTTGAAAATATCTTGGGAGATAATGGCGATCTCTGGCTTGGTTATACTCAGTCTTCGCGTTGGCAGGTGTATAACTCGGAAGAATCACGTCCGTTTCGTGAGACCAACTATGAACCCGAAGCCAGTTTGATTTTCCGTACCAATTATGATCTTTTGGGTCTGAATTGGCGTATGTTGGGATTGACCATCAATCATCAGTCCAATGGTCGTTCTGATCCGTTATCACGTAGCTGGAATCGGGTGATGCTGAATCTTGGTTTTGAAAAAGACAATTTTGCCTTGATGGTTCGTCCTTGGTATCGCTTTGAAGAGAAGCGAGAAGACGATAACAATCCAGAGATCAAGAACTATATTGGCCGTGGAGACATGACCGCATTTTATCGTTATAAGGAGCATGATTTTTCATTGATGCTACGACATACCTTAAAAGGTGGAGATGAAAACCGTGGAGCGGTACAGTTCGACTGGTCATTCCCGATCAGTGGGCGTTTGCGTGGCCAATTCCAGCTTTTTGATGGTTACGGAGAAAGCCTGATTGATTATAACCATCGTGCCACGTATGTCGGTTTAGGTGTTTCCTTGATGAACTGGTTCTAGGATTCCAACTTTAAACATCTTGGAATGAAAATAAAAAACCATGCCGCTGCATGGTTTTTTTATAGATAGATTAGCCAATCTGGATTTCTGAAGGCGGATGTTTGAGACGACTCTTTTTCGGAGTCGCAATAAAATAAGCAAGCGTCAGTGGCCCTAGACGCCCTGCGAACATTAACAGCATTAGAATAATCAAACTGGCAGGTTGTAGTTCCTCTGTTACCCCTCGGGACAAACCGACGGTACAAGCTGCAGACACGGCTTCAAACAACAGATCCAGAAAATCCTGCTCAGGTTCCAGGATTAATAAGCTCATAAAACCCATCATGATCAGCGCTGCAGTAATACACACCACGGCTAATGCTTTAAACGTAGTTTTTTCAGGAATAGAGTGATTAAACAGCCGGATCTCATCTTCGCGTCTTAAAAAACTGATCACGCTGATGACCACAATAATAAAGGTGCCGACTTTAATGCCACCCGCCGTACTTAAGGAGCCGCCCCCGATAAACATGAGCAGTATGGTAACGAGACTGGATGCATCGCTCATTTGTTCCATTGGCAAGCTATTAAAACCTGAAGATCGGGGAACGGTGGCATGGAACCAGGCATTCACGGCCTGATCGCCCAAACTCATGAGACCTAAGGTCTGTGGATTGGAAGCCTCCAATAGCCAAAGTACGATAAAAGCACTTAGGTTCAGACCCAGAATCGTTGAGAGGATTAGCTTGCTGTTGGTACTCAACTTACGCCAGCGCTTATGTTCTTTGACGTCCATCAGCACCAGAAAACCGATACCGCCAATGATATACAGCATACTGATGGTAAAGGTAATCAGATACTGTCCTGAAAAGCTCATCAAGCTATTTGGAAAAAGCGAAAATCCACCATTATTAAAAGCGGAGACGCTATAAAAGGCTGCATAAAATAGTGCATCGCTAAACTGGTATTCTTTGAGCCAGGACACGGTCAGAATCAGTGTACCGATCGCTTCAAAAAACAGGGAATATAAAAAAACGGCTTTGATGGTAAAACTGACTTTTTTCAGACTGGTTTGTCCGATCGACTCTTGTGCCATGACTTGCTGTTTTAGTCCCATTTTGGGTGCCAGGCTCATCACTGCCAAAATGGCAAAGGTCATAAAACCCAAGCCACCACATTGCAACAAAAACATAATCACGATTTGGCCGAATACGGTATAGGCATCACCGACATTTACCACCGATAGCCCGGTAATAGTCACAGCAGAAGTTGCGGTAAAAATCGCGTCTAGCCAGCTGATTTCTCCATGATGTGCAATAGGCAGCATCAGCAGCAGGGAACCGATCAGAATTAATCCGAGAAAACCCAAAGCCAGTAAGCTCGGAGGACTGAGGTTAATCGTCCTGTGTTGCTTTAAGTCAGAACTTTTCATAGATGTTTAAAATATTTAGCAAGACGGCGCAAAGGTTCCAGCAATCCTTCAACCAGTAAAATATCGCCTTCTTGAAGAATTTGATTGGCATCTACGTGATATTGCAGGGTAGATCCGCGTTTATGCAATAAGGTAGCGATTTCAGGAACATGCTTCATAAAATGATTCAGTGGCGTACCATGATGATCTGCATGAATTTCAATTTTGACAATATAATGATCATCCTCAAGCGCCATATAACGACTGACCATCGGATAGCTTAATGACTGGGCCACCCGAACGCCCATATCTTCTTCAGGATGAATGATTTTTTCAACATTGAGATGGGTCAGAATCATGTGGTGGGATTTGGATTTGGCCTTCACCCAGATTTTCTTTACGCCCATATTTTTTAAGTGCAATACACATAGAATACTGGCCTCAATATCCTCTCCAATCGCAACGACAACGGCATCACAGCGCTGAATGTTCAGCTCATCGAGTACATGTTCATCGGTTGCATCGGCAATCACGGCATGGGTCAGCTGATCAGAAATGTTTTCGACATATTTTTTATTCAGATCGATTCCGATCACTTCATGCTTCAGGCTGATGAGCTGTGTGGCCACGGTCGCACCGAAACTGCCAAGCCCGATGACTGCAAATAATGCCATGGATTGTCCTTCGTTATCTTTATGTCATTCGTTATATCCGCTATGGTAATGAGAAGGCGATTCTTCAGCTATAGTTTTTAGGTAAAAATAGTACAGATCTTTGAAGTATTTACGCTTCTTTCATCTGAAGTACAGATTGAAAATTTGGACAGTCAGACATAACCTGACGATGTGTATATAAGGTTCCATAGCTGTTTTGGATGATGTATTCGAATTCATGATGATCATCCTTCATGATATTGAGTGTGGCTTGGCGTTTGAGTTGAGGATAAGTTTTTAAATTATCGATTGAGGCACAAGAAAAGCTTTTTACAAAAGCTGAAATTTTAGGATCTAATTTCACTTCTTTATAATGATTTAGAAAAATATAAACAAATTTGGGATACTGGTTGAGTATTTCTGAATGTGCCTCTATACCAGCGATGTTGCTAAGGTTATTTGCGGTTGCATTACTGGGAATATTTTTCATACTTGTTCGAACACGATCTTCTTCTTGATTTAATTTGTATGCTGGATAGCCGTATAAATAGACAAATAAAGTGGTGAGCAAAATAATAATAAAAGTGATATTCATATCTTAAGGTTCTGTTTTTTTAATTATTTTTAATTTTAACAAGATTGGAAATTAATGGATAATTGGTGTTTTCATTCATGATACATTTTTAAATCTGGATAGAATATTATCCTAAAAAAACCGCCTCGAAAGGCGGTTTATGTTTGAAAGAATTACTTCAAGAAACGTTGATAACCCAGATTATTGGTAATTTCCTGATATGGATAGGTAATGGTTTCGAGAGTTTCGATCAAGCCATCCGGATTCTGTTGTGCATCGGTTGCTTCAAGACCCACCAGAACACGTCCTTCAGCAGCGCCGTGGTTACGGTAGTGGAACAGGGTAATGTTATGGGTTGGGCCAAGACGTTCCAGGAACATCAGTAAAGCGCCAGGACGCTCCGGGAATTCCACGCGGAACAGGCGCTCATTTTCAATATCGGCATGACCACCAATCAGATAACGGATATGCAGTTTGGCCACTTCGTCATCAGACAGATCGTCAACGTCATACTGGAACTTTAAGGTTTCATAAATTTCCTGACGTTCTTTCTCGCCATTTTTCAGACTGATGCCGACAAAGACTTGCGCAGCAGAAGCATCGCTGGCACGGTAGTTAAATTCAGTGATATTACGGCCTTGTAATGCACGGCAGAAACTCAGGAATGAACCTTTCTGTTCCGGAATGGTCACGGCAAAAATCGCTTCTTTGCGTTCACCCAATTCGGTACGTTCAGCGATATAGCGTAAACGGTCGAAGTTCATGTTGGCGCCGCAGACAATCGACACCATGTTTTTCCCTTCGATGCCATGTTCAGCCACGTATTTCTTGATGCCGGCCAGTGCCATTGCACCAGATGGTTCGACAATGCTACGGCATTCGTCATAGGTATCTTTAATCGCTGCACAGACTTCATCCGTATTCACCAGCACCACATTCGGTTCCACGATCGGGCCTGAATTGTCCGACTTTTGCAGACGAATCACATCAAATGGTTTTTCACCAATTTGGGCTACAGCTGTACCATCAGCAAATAAACCTACAGATGGAAGAATCACACGCTCATTGGCTTCTAAAGCAGCTTTTAAACAGGCAGATTCGTCGTATTCCACGGGAATGACTTTCACATGTGGTGCGACATCACCTAAATACGCTGCAACACCTGCGATCAGGCCGCCACCGCCAACTGCGACAAACACATAGTCGACATCACGCCATTGACGTAGAATTTCATTGGCAATGGTGCCTTGGCCAGCAATCACCAATTCATCATCATAAGGTGGAATGAAAGTCATGCCATCTTCCTGGGCACGTTGAATCGCATATTTATTTGCAACATCAAATGAATCACCATGCAAAACCACTTCGCCACCGAGACGTTTAACCGCCTGTACCTTAATATCAGGCGTGGTCTTAGGCATCACAATAATCGCGCGAATACCCAGCTTTTTCCCTGAGAGTGCCACGCCCTGTGCATGGTTGCCCGCTGAAGCAGTAATAACGCCACGTTCCATTTGTGATTTCGGTAGTTGACTAATACGGTTATAGGCACCGCGTAGTTTGAATGAAAAAACCGGTTGTAAATCTTCACGTTTAAAGCGGATGTTATTATTGAGTCGTTCGCTAATTCGTGGCGCTGCTTCGAGTGGAGTTTCGATTGCAACATCGTAGACCGTTGCTTGTAAAATTTGTCGAACCAAACGAGACAGCATGTTAATTTTCCATCTAACAGTTTAAAATAGGGGCTTATTGTAACAAACCACACGGCTTTGCGGTTTAAAAAAGCTGCAAAAGTCCAAAATAGTTGAGTGAAGCCATGAGTCTATATGCAACCCAAGATGAGAAAAAACAAGCAGCAGCTAAAGCCGCTTTAAAACACTTGCCAAAAGGGGGCATTTTAGGCGTAGGTACAGGCAGTACTGTAAACTTTTTAATTGACTTATTACCTGAGCTGCAATTGGAAGCTGCGGTAGCCAGTTCAGAAGCAACTGCACAGCGCTTAAAAAAGCTCGGTATTGAAGTAGTGGATATGAACTCTGTCAGTGGTTTAGATGCCTATGTCGATGGCGCAGACGAAATTGATCGTCATATGCATATGATCAAAGGTGGCGGCGCAGCATTGACACGTGAAAAAATTGTTGCCTCTATTGCGAAAAAATTTGTGTGTATCGTGGATGATTCAAAATGGGTTGGACAATTGGGTCGTGAGTTTCCGCTTCCTGTAGAAGTGATTCCAATGGCGCGTTCTGCGGTTGCGCGTAAAATCGTATCTTTAGGTGGCGATCCTGCTTATCGTGAAGGTGTGGTAACTGACAACGGTAACGTGATTTTAGATGTATATAACCTCAATATTCTGAATGCGCTTGAACTGGAAAAAACCTTAAACGATATTCCGGGCGTGGTGTGTAACGGTATCTTTGCGATCAACAAAGCAGATATCGCAATTGTCGCGACGGATAACGGAATTGAAGAGCGTACAGCGGTTTAATTTTAAAATCTCCCCAAATCCTGAACAGAAGTTAAAGTACTGCTTTAACTTTTGTGCAAGAAAAGCCTCATTTTAGATTTTTTAAGAGGAGCTTTTCTCCCTCCTTAATAAAGGTGAGTAGCACTGCTACGCAAGGGGGAGGATTAAAAAAATGATTAAATATAAAAAATGACCTTATCCGACCTACCCGAAATTCAAATCACCCGAAATGTCCGTTCAACACGGTTACGTTTGCGTGTCGATGCAACACAGATTCGCCTTACAGCACCGGTTTTTTGCAGCAAAAAACAGATACAGCATTTTATTGAACAATCTGAAAGCTGGCTGATTAAAACCTGGCAATCCCAGCAGGAAAAAATCGAAAATATTGACCGGACGCTACCGAGTGAGCTGCGGTTATTCAATCTAAAAGCAGCAGTAAAAATTTCTTATCACAGCCAGAAAAACAACTTTATTTTTGATCATGAAGATCTACAGCTTTGGATCAGTGACCGACATCCTGAAGAATATTTAAAAACTTTCGTGATTGCCTACGCAAAAGAACAGCTTCCTTCATATTTAAATCTCGTCTCACAGCAATGTCATTTGCCTTTTAAAAACTGCAACATTAGACATCCCAAAACCCGATGGGGCAGTTGTTCTGCCAAACATGACATTATGTTGAACAGCGCGCTGGTATTATTTCCTGAACAAGTCGCGCGTTATGTCGCTGTCCATGAACTGGTACATACAAAGCATTTTGATCATAGTCCACGGTTTTGGGCAGAAGTTGCCAAGCATGATCAGCATTTCCAGCAGCATCGTATAACGCTGAAAAATACGCCGTTGCCATATTGGTGGGGTGCCTAAAAGCATAATTAATAAGTCCATATAACTCTATTAAAATAGCCTAAGCAATCTATGCATTTAATCCTCTAAACCGGCCTTATCCTACTGATCAATTAAAAAACCAGCAAACCCCAGTGAAATGGTTTAGAAAACCTCAACTTCCTGTCATACTAGGCCTTATAAAGGAAACATTTATTTGAGGTAATCATCGTGATTTCAGTGGGTATTGTGGGTGGTACGGGTTATACAGGCGTTGAACTTTTGCGTCTTTTGCTACGACATCCAGATGTAAATGTAACAGCACTGACATCACGTACTGAAGCAGGTCGTCGTGTAGATGACATGTTCCCAAGCTTGCGCGGGCATACCAATCTTAAATTTTCTGATTTGAGTCTGGGTTTATTAAAATCATGCGATGTGGTGTTCTTTGCAACGCCGCATGGTGTCGCAATGAAACATGCCGAAGAGCTGGTTGCTGCAAATACCAAAGTGATCGACTTAGCGGCAGATTTTCGTTTACAAGATCTTGAACAGTTTGAAAAATGGTATGGCATGCAACATGCATGTCCAGAACTGTTAAAAGATTCTGTTTATGGTTTATCTGAGCTAAATCGTGAAGAAATTAAAAAGGCCAGTGTGATCGGGAATCCGGGGTGTTATCCAACTACAGTTCAGTTGGGTCTGGCGCCAGTCTTAAAAGCGGCTGAAGCATTGGTGAAACCTGAAAGCATTATTATCGATGCCAAATCTGGTGTATCAGGTGCAGGTCGTAAAGCCAGTCTGGGCATGATTTATTCTGAAAATTCCGATAATTTTAAGGCCTATGGTGTAGCGGGTCATCGTCATCACCCTGAAATTGTCGAAGCATTGGAAAAAATTTCAGGTCAAAAAAATGTGTTTGATCATATTTTATTTGTACCGCATTTGGTGCCGATGATTCGTGGTATGTTGTCGACCATCTATATCGATTTAACTGAAGCAGGCCAATCAGCAGATTTACAAGCGCTATATGAGCAGTTCTATGCCAATGAAGCATTTGTCGATGTTATGCCGGCGGGTAGCTCACCCGAAACCCGTTCAGTGCGTGGAGCGAATCAGTTGCGTATTGCCTTGTATAAGCCACAACCAACGAAACTGGTTGTACTGGTTGCACAAGACAATCTGGTAAAAGGGGCAGCAGGTCAGGCTGTACAAAACATGAACCTGATGTTTGGTTTTGCTGAAGACGCTGGCTTAAATAATATTGGTTTATTACCATAAAAAACGTATTAGAACTTCACACACATTTAGATTTGCATTTAAATGTGTGTCTTGATTAAAGCAAACAAGAGATCAAAATGCCGAATAACGAGTCAAATACGACGCTTCCTCAGGAACCCGGTACTAAGAAACCATTCATGAAAGGCAATACCCCCTTAGCCATTGGTGCGGCTGTATTGATCTTAAGCAGTGGCGTACTCGGATATACCGTAGGACATCGTCAGGGTTTGACTGCGGCGGGTTATGATGCGGATGCAGAGCAACTGGTCGATGTGGTACAGACTCAGAAAGCCAGTCTGGAAACACTGAACAAGACGCTGAATACTGCGGTTCAGGAGCGTGATCTGGCGGTCAGCAATGCCAATGATCTGTATCTGGCCATGACCAAGGCACGTGATGAACAGGTGCAGGCCGAAAGTGTGGGAACCATTTATCGCGAAATTTTGCGTCAGCGTGGTGGTTTGGCATTGGCGGTTCAAAACCTGTCGATTAAACCATTACCCGAAAATGCCTTTGAATACCAGATTGATCTGGTTCAGGTCAGTCCAGGCAAAAGTCGTGCTTCAGGTAGTGTGGAACTGCGCCTGATTAAAGGGACTGAAATTCTGGTGGTACCACTGGAAGATAAAAACTTTAATTTTGAAAATTATGAGCGACTCACTGGCCGCTGGACCATGCCGAAAGGCTTTAAACCAGAATTTATTGAAGTGCGTCTTACTGGTGCCAAGCCTGTGATTCGTCGTTTTAGTTGGGAACAGGGCAAAGCAGTCGAAAATCAGTCTGCCACCTTGTCAGAAATTCCGAAAACCGAAGCAAATGCAAATTAAGTGTGAAATATAAATCTTATGCCAAGCAATAAACGTCAAATGTGTTTAAGTGATATTAAAAATTCTTTTAATGAGTCTGGAATCGTTGATTGGCATATCAGCCCACGTTTAGCAAATGAACCCTCTGAAGACGGTGATTCTGACCTAGCTGTACAGACTGCACCGCCAGAACTGAAACGTCCACCGTTGTATGCGGTTGTTTTATTAAATGACGACTATACGCCGATGGAGTTTGTAATTGAAATTTTACAACAATACTTTGCAATGAATCTTGACCAAGCTACACAAGTAATGCTAACTGTACATTATGAAGGAAAGGGTGTAGCTGGGGTTTATCCTCGAGACATTGCGGAGACCAAAGCGAACCAAGTCAATAATTATGCTCGATCACAAGGTCATCCGTTACTTTGCCAAATAGAGCCTAAAGATTAAGGGGGTTACATGCTCAGTCGTCAATTAGAAGTATCACTACGTTTGGCTGTCAGCATGGCTCGTCAAAAGAGACATGAGTTCCTGACCGTAGAACATTTATTGTTAGCCTTGCTCGACAATGATTCAGCCGTGAATGCTCTCAAAGCATGTGGTGCGGACATCATCGTGTTGCGTAAGGAATTAGAAGAGTACGTAGAACAACATACCCCTAAACTTAGTGAAAATAGTGATCAGGCACCACACCCGACAGAAAGCTTCGACCGGATCTTGCAACGCGCGATTTTTCACGTGCAGTCAAGCGGCGGCGATCGTACTGTAGAAGGTGCTGATATTCTGGTTGCCATGTATTCTGAGCGTGACTCATTTGCAGTCTATCTGCTGAAACGTCATCAAATTAACCGTCTGACCCTGACTCAGTACCTGTCTCATGGTACCCGTAAAGAAGATGTACAGTCTGAAGAAGAAATCGAAGATCTAGATGGCGAATCAGCATCTTCAGCAAGTTCAGGTCCACTTGAACTTTATACCACTAACCTGAATGTTGAAGCACAAAAAGGTAAGACCGATCCACTGATTGGTCGTGAAAAAGAAATCGAGCGTGCCGCGCAAATTCTTTGCCGCCGTCGTAAAAATAACCCACTCCTTGTCGGTGATCCAGGTGTCGGTAAAACCTCGATTGCTGAAGGGCTGGCTTGGTTAATTGTCAATGGTAAAGCGCCAAAACCACTGGAAAATGCTGAAATTTTCAGTCTGGACATTGGTGCTTTGGTGGCAGGAACCAAATACCGTGGCGACTTTGAAAAACGCTTGAAACAGCTTTTAAATGCGTTGAAAAAGAAACCTGAAGCAGTGTTGTTTATTGATGAAATTCACATGATTATTGGTGCAGGCTCGAGTATGGGCAGTACCATGGATGCATCGAATCTGATCAAACCGGCGCTGGCAAATGGTTCTTTACGCTGCATCGGGTCAACCACATTCCAGGAATACCGTCAGGTCTTTGAGAAAGATCATGCTTTATCGCGTCGTTTCCAGAAAATTGATGTGAATGAGCCATCTATTTCTGAAACTATTGATATCCTACGTGGTCTGAAATCGAAGTTTGAAGATTTCCATCATGTGGAATATGAAGATCAAGCCTTAGTGTCTGCGGTAGAACTTTCTGCGAAATTTATCAACGACCGTTTCTTGCCAGATAAGGCGATTGATGTCATTGATGAAGCCGGTGCTCAGCGCCGTCTCAAAGCAGAACAAGATGACAGTTTAATCACCGTAGAAAATATTGAAGACATCGTTTCTAAAATTGCGCGTATTCCTCCGAAAACTGTCTCTAAAGATGACAAGAGTGTGCTGGAAAATCTTGAGCGTGATTTAAAACGTGTGGTCTTTGGTCAGGATGAAGCGATTGAGGCCTTGGCTTCTGCAATTAAACTGTCACGTGCCGGTTTGAAGTCTCCAGATAAGCCTGTAGGTAGTTTTGTCTTTGCGGGTCCTACAGGTGTTGGTAAAACCGAAGTGACCAAGCAGCTCGCGAAACAGATGGGTGTGGAACTGGTTCGTTTTGATATGTCGGAATACATGGAACGTCATGCAGTGTCACGTTTGATCGGTGCACCTCCGGGCTATGTCGGTTTTGATCAGGGTGGCTTGCTCACCGATGCGATTCACAAAAATCCGCATTGTGTGCTGTTGCTAGACGAGATCGAAAAAGCGCATTCAGATGTGTTTAACCTCTTATTGCAGATTATGGATCATGGTTCATTGACTGATAATAACGGGCGTAAATCTGATTTCCGTAACGTGGTCTTGGTACTCACCACCAATATTGGTGCTGAAAGTATTTCACGTGTCAGCATTGGTTTTATGGAACAGGACAATAGTAACGATAATCAGGAAGCGATGAAGAAAGCCTTCTCGCCGGAATTCCGTAACCGTCTCGA
Organism: Acinetobacter lwoffii; assembly: GCF_024129855.1. Taxonomy (GTDB): domain Bacteria; phylum Pseudomonadota; class Gammaproteobacteria; order Pseudomonadales; family Moraxellaceae; genus Acinetobacter; species Acinetobacter lwoffii_L. Next base: position 53,481 of record NZ_JAMXXC010000015.1, on the reverse strand, counting down.
CGGCGTGATTCAGTTCAAGGCATTGCCAAGCAGCATTATTGAAAATGTCGTGGATAAATTCCTGACTGAACTTCAAGCACAACTGGATGACAAAAAAGTCATGCTGGAAGTGGATCAGAGTGCACGTGAATGGATGTCAGAACATGGCTATGACCGTTTAATGGGCGCACGTCCAATGCAACGTTTGATTCAGGAACACCTGAAAAAACCGCTGGCTGAGATGATCCTGTTTGGTGAACTGGCTGAAAATGGCGGCAATGTTGCAGTATCGGTGAAAAAAGAAAATGGTAAAGCGGTTGGCTTAAAACTTGAAGTTTTTGAAGACCAGACTGCTGAACCGGCCTAATGAACGAAAAAGATTAAACCCGTGCCTGCACGGGTTTTTTTATGCACTCATATTTTAAATTATCAAATTCATATCATTTAAAAGATAAATTATGGATATTCAAGTTACCAAGCTGTTCACGACATTTTTACTGTTTTTAGTCACGGCATTGATGGAAATTTTAGGTTGTTATTTTCCCTATCTGATTTTAAATCAGGGGAGAAGCCACTGGTTATGGATTCCGACAGCTCTGGCTTTGGCGGCTTTTGTCTGGCTGTTAACCTTGCATCCAGCTGCTTCAGGACGGATCTATGCCGCTTATGGCGGTATCTATATTTTTTCAGCACTGATGTGGTTGCGCTTCGTTGATCAAGTGACTCTATCGCGTTGGGATCTACTTGGTGGCATGGTGGTAATACTGGGCGCGTTGATTATTATTTTGCAGCCGCAAGGCTTGGTGCGTTAGCAAGATATAACAGTAAACCTTATTAAAAAAGGCAGCCACAGCTACCTTTTTTTGTTTTTGGATTTTTTAATTTCAAATCAAACTTGATGTCTTATTTAGTTAGATTATTTTAATTTACAATCTTTCTGAGAAATATCAGTTTTATAGGTTTGTGTCTGCGAGTTCAGGCTGAGTTCAACCTTGTATGGGTTCTCAATCTGATAGCGATGTTCAAAGAAAATTTCACAATTATTGAGCAGATTATTGCGAATGACTTTCATCACTTCTTTGCGCCCCAGGTCTTTTTCAAACTGGCTAAAATCGGGCGTGATGATCATGCCTTTTAGTGTGGTTTTATTGGCACTTAACTGCAATTGTTCAATAATCGTATTTTGATCAATCTGCAACGGTAAAGTTCTGGAATCTTCTGCACTGAGCACTGCGAGTAATTCATTCAGTTCAGCTTTTTTCTGAATTTTAAATTTGCTGTCAATAATATTTTTTTCTTGAAGATATTGGTCAAATTCAGAAGCATGCACCGCTAAGGCAGCACTGCTAAAACCAGTCAAGAGTGCCAAAGCCCAATATTTTTTTTGCATTGTATAAAATCACTTTTATTCCATTTCAACAATGATTATAAGAGCTGAGACAAAAAAAGCACCAGAGATTGGTGCTTAATTTGTGAAGATTCATCTTAAAAATTAGTCTTTTTTCAGATTTTCATTAATCAGGAATTCAACTAAGGCTTTTTGCGCGTGTAAGCGATTTTCCGCTTCATCCCAAACCACAGCATTTTTATGGTCAAGCAGATTTTCTGAAATCTCTTCGCCACGATGCGCAGGCAAGCAGTGCATAAACAAGCAATCCGGATGTGCAAGATCCATCAGACGTTCATTCACCTGATAATCTGCAAAGGCTTTTTCACGGATCTTCTGTTCTTCTTCCTGGCCCATGCTTGCCCAAACGTCAGTCACGATCAGATCAGCATTCACCGCTGCATCTTCAGCAGAAGGAACCAGTTCCACACAATGGGCAAATTCAGACAGGAATTTTTCTTGTGGCTCATAGCCTTTTGGCGCTGCAATTTTCAGATTAAAGCCCCACATATGCGCAGCTTCAATATAAGAGTTACACATATTGTTGCCATCACCAATCCAGGCAACAGTTTTCCCTTCGATTGAGCCACGTTGCTCTACATAGGTCTGCATGTCAGCAAGTAACTGGCAAGGGTGGTGATCATCTGTTAAAGCATTAATCACTGGAACTTTTGAATAAGATGCAAAACGCTCCACGATATCATGACCGAAAGTACGGATCATTACGATATCCAGCATGCTTGAAATCACACGTGCAGAATCTTCAATCGGTTCACCACGACCTAACTGGGTATCGCGTGAAGACAGGAAAATTGCGCTGCCACCAAATTGGCTCATGCCAGCTTCAAACGAAACACGCGTACGGGTACTCGATTTTTCAAAAATCATGCCCATCACTTTACCAACAAATGGTTGGAACACTTCATTGTTATGCTGTTTGCGCTTAAGCTCAATTGCGCGTTGCAAAATCTGGTTAAGTTCTAAAGTTGATAAATCGCGTAAGGTGAGAAAGTGACGGAGAGCCATTCGTTACTCCACAATAATTGCCGAAAAACTCGATCAACAATCAGTTGTTGGTTAGTTTAAGAAAAAATACGGAATCGGCTAATATACTATAAGCAATGAAAAATGCAAAAAAACTAGACTTTTTGATGACCGTCTAAAAAGCGATCCACACAATAATTGATGTATTTGTCGATTTCCTGATCATCTTCCTGTACCGGAATTCCCATCAGAATACGCCATTCCAGATTGCGCAAAATACCAAAATACAGCTGCGCCGAATATTGCGGATTCTCGCAATGTAATAAACCTTGCGCATCTGCCTGTTCTAAGGCCGTGGCAATGGCACTTTGCACATGCACCGGGCCTCGCTCATGAATATGCTGAGCAAGTTCTGGATTGCGCTGACTCTGTTCCAGTACCAGACGCATAAAGGCCGAATTTTCAGGTTGCATGATCTGGTGATAAAAATTAAGCAACGTGTGTACTAAATAACTACGAAAATCCAGTGCCATCAGTTCGATCGGAATACTGATATCTTCAAAAAACTTGATACGGCGATAATCGCAAATGGCTTTAAACAAGCCTTCTTTATTGCCAAAGTACTTATAAATAGAGGCTTTGGAGCCACCGGCATGCTGGACGATATCATCCAGAGAGACAGCGTCATAACCCCGTTCCAGAAATAGCTCGGTTGCGCTGATCAGCAGCGCAATACAACGCTCATGACCACGTTTGGTCTGTGGCAGATCTTTGGCGAGCGGTTCTAGGGCGAGGTCTTGCATAGGAGATAGTACATCAACATGTCAATAGAGATTGAAACGCCATCATAGCAAATATATGCACATATTTCATAATTGCGCCGGATAAGTGCAGTATTTGCTGGATTAGGTAAAGCAAAACTTAAAAATTTGACTAAAGTTTTAGAGTATTTGTTTTATCAGGTTATGGAATGAGCAAGCCAAATGAGTATACTCGAATTTCAATAATTATAGCCAAGACTGTGGAAAAGGAAGATGACAGAACAAATGTCTGCAGGTTTAAGATTTAGACAAGCGCTTGAAGTCGAGAAACCATTGCAAATTATGGGCACAGTAAATGCCTATGCTGCCATGATGGCCAAACAGGTCGGTTATAAAGCCATTTATTTATCAGGTGCGGGTGTCGCGAATTATTCTTATGGTTTGCCTGATCTGGGCATGACCAGCCTGGATAATGTTCTTGAAGATGTACGCCGGATCACTGAGCGTGTGGATACACCTTTACTGGTTGATATTGATACCGGTTGGGGCGGTGCATTAAATATTGCCCGCACGATCAAACAAATGATTGCAGCAGGAGCCGCTGCGGTTCATATTGAAGATCAGGTTGCACAGAAGCGCTGTGGTCATCGTCCAAATAAAGAAATCGTATCGCAGCAGGAAATGGTCGATCGTATCAAAGCGGCTGTAGATGCGAAAACAGATTCAAACTTTGTGGTGATGGCGCGTACCGATGCGCTGCAAAAAGAAGGCCTGCAAGCCGTGATTGATCGTGCTTCTGCCTGTGTTGAAGCGGGCGCAGACGCGATCTTTGCTGAGGCGATGACTGATATCACCATGTATCGTACAGTATGCGATGCGGTCGGTGTGCCAGTCTTGGCGAATATTACCGAATTTGGTGATACACCGTATTATACGGTAGGTGAACTGGCTGAGCAGGGCATTGGCATGGTGCTGTATCCATTGTCAGCGACACGTGCAATGCAAAAAGCTGCACTTGAAGTGATGCGTTCGGTGCGCGAACATGGTACTCAGGTAAATGTGCTGGATATCATGCAACAACGAAAAGAACTCTACGAATTTTTAGATTATCACAGCTTTGAAGACACATTAGATAAACTGTTTAAACAGGAGAATTAAAAAAATGGCTGAAGGAAAAGTACTCACTGGCGCAGGATTGCGCGGACAAGTGGCAGGTAAAACCTCACTTTCAACAGTAGGCAAAAGTGGCGCAGGTCTGACCTATCGCGGCTATGACGTGCAGGATCTGGCTGAACATTGCCAGTTTGAAGAAGTCGCTTATCTGATTTTCTTCGGAGAATTGCCGACAGCAGAGCAATTGGCTGCCTACAAAGCCAAACTGAAATCCTTGCGCACTTTACCTCAGGCATTAAAAGAAGTCCTTGAGCGTATTCCTGCCGACTCACATCCAATGGATGTGATGCGTACTGGCGTTTCCATGCTGGGCAATCTTGAAACTGAGCAGTCTTTTGAGCAGCAACAGGATATCGCAGACCGCATTTTGGCAACTTTGCCGGCAATCATTTGTTACTGGTATCGTTATAGTCATGACGGCGTACGTATTGAAGAAAATACTGACGATGATTCGATTGGTGCACAGTTCCTGCATCTTCTGCATGGTGAAAAACCAAATGAGCTACATGAACAGGTAATGAATGTTTCCTTGATTCTGTATGCAGAGCATGAATTCAATGCTTCGACTTTTACCGCTCGTGTGTGTGCATCAACGCTGTCAGATATGCATTCCTGTATTACCGGTGCAATCGGTTCCTTGCGTGGCCCTCTACATGGCGGTGCCAACGAAGCTGCGATGGACATGATCGAAAACTGGAAGTCGCCTGAAGAAGCTGAACGTGAGATGCTGGGCATGCTAGAACGTAAAGAAAAAATCATGGGCTTCGGTCATGCGATCTATAAGGACAATGATCCGCGTAATGGCATTATTAAAGTCTGGTCGGAGCGTTTAGCCAAAGATGTCGGTGATACCGTACTTTATCCAGTGTCAGTGCGCTGCGAAGAAGTCATGTGGCGTGAGAAGAAATTATTCTGTAATGCGGATTTCTTCCATGCTTCGGCTTATCATTTCATGGGCATTCCAACCAAGTTGTTTACCCCGATCTTTGTTATGTCACGTGTGACAGGTTGGGCAGCGCATGTGATGGAACAGCGTGCAGATAACCGTATTATCCGTCCAAGCGCGGACTATACCGGTCCAGAACTACGTAAAGTAGTGCCAATCGCTGAGCGTTCTACAGCGGCTTGATCCGTAAATGTCCTAGAATAAAAATAAGGTCTCAATTGAGACCTTATTTTTTTTAGTGAATTCTGTTATCGACTTAACAGTGCCGGATCTTCAATGCTATAACCTGTTTCAAAAGGAATACCCAGATACTTTACTATTACCAGGGTTTTATTCTGTCTCGGAACTTTATAGGCTTGGCTAATTTTCAAGCCTTGCTGATAACTGACTGCTTGCTGAACCGGACTTTTTTGTGCGCCAGATTTCACTTGATATTGATAGGTCCATTTTGGCACTTTTTCCTGAGGATCATGCCAGGCAGGCGCGCTACCTTTTGTTGTCTTTAAGACCTTAAGCTGTGGCTTTGATTTGTGAATCTGACTCAATGAAACTAAACGTTTTTTTATTTTGGCAATGTCCTGATCAAACTTGCGACTGTCTTGATCATAATCGATGCGTTTGGTTTTAGGATTGATATATAAGGAATTGACCTGAACCAATTGATTTGGTTTTTGGGATTTAAAATTATAATAATACAATTGAGGCAAGCGTCCACGACCATCAAGATAATGACGCATGATATAAAGTTTCTGTTCTTTGACTTCATAGCCTAGAACTTCAATATTTTGTGGACCGCCTACGGTAGCGAAAGCCAGAGTGGGCAAGCTCAGAGGGAGCAGAAGCAGTGCGGTTTTAATATTCATGGTCATTCCACCCTCAAAAAAATAGATTGGCATTTGATCATGCCAATCTATCTTAAAATACGGTAGAAATAATGAAGCTTATTCAGGCTACACAGTAACTTTGAAAGCTTAGCTGTTATTTAACAGATTGATCATGTCATGTGCAACTACAGCGGACAGTTTGTTGAGGCGTTCAAGTGGCGAGCCTTTGAGATAATACTGGAACTGATGGATTTGCGTGCCATCATTAATGGCCACAAAAAATGTTCCTTCCGGTTTCTCTGGTGTCGCGCTACCACCTGGTTTAAGCAACCCTGTACAGGCGATAATCCAGTCAGCATCACGGAACATTTTTTTACCTGCTTCCGCCAGAGCAACCGTCACCGGCATAGATTCTGCAGTATGACTATTGATCAGATTCTTGGAAATGCCCAATACTGAAGTCTTGACACTTACATCGTAGCAGATCAAACCACCAATCAGAATTTCGGCACCTTCTCCTTTACAGATGGAGAACTGGCTACTGAGATATCCAGAACTTGCGCTTTCGATAAAGGCAATTTTTATGTTTTTCTCTTCGAGTAAGCCGCAACAGGTTTTTATCATAGTCTCTATATTTTCTTTGTGGGAGGGACTTTAATCAATTTAGACAGATTTTTTCTGTCGATCAACTCCAAGTATATTTATATTTTTATGAAAGTTAAAATTTTTTTCATAGATTAGTGTAATTTCATGTTGATCTGATCGCAAAATCTGAGTGGTTAAAGCTTGGGCTATTTTCAAAAATAGAGGTTTCTTCTCAGGCGGAACAGTGGTAAAAATAAAAATAAAGTGCTTAGTGAAAGTAGGGTGTTGGAATGAAAACCACAGTAAAATATGTAGTCTTAAAAAGTCTTGACTATCAATTGGGTACACCATTATTTCAGGAAGAAATTGACGCTGATGGTCAATATTTTGATCAGATACCAAGCACAATTTCTTATCAGAACTTGCAGTTCAAAGTAAAAAGCAAAGAGCTTAAACGTTTGCATCTGGCCGAAGAGCAGGAAGATACTCAAACGATTATCGTGAAAGTGGTCAATATCTAATAAAAACGGAATGTAATAAGCCTCTTTTAAAGGGGCTTATTAATTATAAATAGATTAATAAATATAATTAAAAACAATGATTTTACCTAAGTTAATATCAAAGTAATAGCTAAAACTATTTGAATTAAAGTCAAGATAAATTTGAAACAGCTTAAGTGTTATTAGTGAGGTCATGTTAAGTATCGTATTTCCTCGCAGTTAAGAATATTCTAAAAAAATTGGATTTTTAATATTTTATTTAATCTTTTTAAAATATAGGTGATTTAGATTAATTTTTAATATATTATTAAATATAAATAACATATCTGTAAATCTATTCTATTTTACAATACTTTTTAAATTTTATTAAAAATTATATATATAAAATTTGACTTAAGTTATTCCTTTTATTGGATAATATATTTTTGACCTATAAAATATTTCATTATGTTCCTGTTGCATTATATCAGGTAATTTATGTTGCGCATTAATCTCTACTTCAAGTACTTAGCTTACTATTTATTACATTGAATTAATCTGTAACAGGTTAAAGGTTGGCGAAATCTGAAAAATGCGTAGAGTAGATATTAAGTCGAAACCTATCGGCTTTTAATTTAAAGCAAATAGTAAGGAATACCACCATGGCTAATAATCAACAGCAAGACCAACAGAAACAGCAGCAACAACAGCAACAGCAAAATCAACAACGCAATCAAGATCAGCAGCGTCAACAAAACAACCAGCAAAACCCAAATCAGCAACAAAATAACCAGCAGCAACAACAGCCGCAGGGTGGTCAAAACAACCAGCAACAGCGCGACCAGCAGCAACAAAACCAGCAAGGCCAACAGCAACAACAGCCACAGCAAAATAGTAACCAGCAGCAACAACGTTCACGTAATCAACAAGATCAGTGAAAACCACAGCGTTAATTCTGTTTAAGATATACGCTCTTCATAAAAAAACCGCCTGAATCAGGCGGTTTTTTTATATTTCATTGCATGATTAAACTAAGTATTTATTAACACTGAATATTGGCTTTCAGCTTGTAGAAATTCAAGGCATTGTCTAGGTCGGTGAGCAACTCTTTTTCTGTATATTCCTTGGGTGCAAGTTTTAGCAGAGCAGGCATGTAGTTATTTTTATATTCTTTAGGATATTGTTCACACAGGATGCGTGTTCTTTCTTCCAGACTAATTGTTGAAGAGTCGAGTTTGTCCAGATAAGCACTGAGTTGATTATCTGACTGTTCAAACTGCGCTTTAATATTTGCAGCAGCCTCGGCTGAATTCTCTGCTTGCTGTTTTTGGCAGCCGCTTATTGCCAGACTCATCAATAAAGTAATTAGTATGCGATTTTTCATGCTGCCAAAATATTGTTATTGCTCATATGAAAAATTATAGAGAGAAAAGACTAAAAAGAAAGCAATGATCTATAAACTTTATGAGACATTGAACATTCATAACATCCGATATTGACTGAAATAAGGAATTTTCTTCTAAAAATCTAAATTAACCCATTCTCACTTATAGGTTTAGCAATTCTTCTTGGGTTTTGGTTATTTAGTAATCTTATTTTCTCATTAAAAATATTTTTGGATAAATTACAGTCATTTAATTAACAAAAGTAATGGTTTTTTCATATTTTGAAACATTGCATCTATATATCCTACACAGATCGGCTGCATGGCTAGTGATATCTTGGCGTCATTCTAAGAACTTAATGAAAATAATTAAAAATCAGCACATTATAAGGCCTGTTTAATTTAGGAGAGTTAAACAGGCTTTTTCTTTTCCGTCTTAAATCTGGTTTTTTCTTTCCTGATTGTATTTTTTGCTCACTCTCTTTCACATAAGTTTTCATACACAACATAAAGCCTGAAAATTCCCTCAGGAGAGATACATGAATAGATGTTATTTATATATCTCTTTTCACGAAAAGACAGGACAAAGCTATGATGAGATGTATATGCGCATTTGGCATGGGCGTGATGGTCGGCTGTTGTTTTAAATCTTGCAAAGAGAAAATGTGTCAGATGATGAGCAGCAAGCATTGTAAAAGTGATCATTGTAAAAAGGATCAGACGACTCAAGCTGAAGAGCCTGTACGAACTTAGCCCCAAAAGCTTCAATTTTACTTAAAGGCTAAACAGAGCTGAGTACTGAAGTTGTTCTAGATCGCTGATCCAATCATTTTGTATTGAGTCATTCTATATTTAAAGCAATAAAGCTTGATGTTGGATCGAGCTTTTTACACTCAGGAGAAAAACATGATGCAATTTATATTTTGTTTATTTGGTCTTCATGGTGCGACTGAAATTAACTACACGTGTGACCATGATGAGGTCAAACAGTGTCGTGATTGCTTGAAAAATATTGAATAATGTGCCAAATCATCAGACATATTAATGAAGATCAATCCCCGTTCAATCATCAGTTGGCGGGGTTTTTCTTTACTGATAAAATTTTTGGATCTAAACATAATTTCTCACAAGGAATACTTTATAAGAAAAATATTTCAATAGGATTACGTTTTGATAAATTCTTAGTACTTAGAACTGAAATAGCAAAATACAATAGAATATATATAGGTGAGCATCTGCGCTCGAATTCTTGAAGCAATTCAAAAGAGGCCACAGGCTGAAACTGCATTAGCTGGTGGGGATTGACTGATTAAGGCCAATCATCCTAAAGGTTTTGCTGAGATGAAAAGACTTTTTCCGTCAGTGGATAAGGTTAGAAAATTTCATGTATTTGATATCGGCGCGCACGCGAATTCATATTCTTTGCTGTATCGTCTACGATCAGGCTGAACAGCTTATTTGCTCAGATGAACAACAAGAATTGTGAAATGTCAAAGAGCACTTGAAGGAAAGTTTGTCTCTTTATAAAAACTGAATGTGCAACATAAATAACATTGATGTTTAGCAGCAGATATCATATTTATTTATTAATAGATATATGAAGGAGATGCATATGACAAATAAGCCAGAGCAAGAATCAAATCCGCATAAAGAATCAAATGACGACAAGGGTAATCAGGCATCTTATAAGCATGTCAAACCAGAGAAAAAACCCAATGCAGAACCGGAAAATCCATTGAGAGAGCAAAAATAGCTTTTCACATGGACGAAGCCCTAACTTGGTTTAGGGCTTTTTAATTTCCCAATAAGCGTTGATCTCTAGGCTTTGCAATAAATTCATCTTTCATTTCAAAGAAAAATTCATGGGCTTGTTCATGATCGCAGTGCAACCAGTCATGTCGTGATTTTTCCGGAATCACAATGATCGAGCGTTTTTCGTCATTCGGATCATGAAACTGTTTCATAAAGGGATGTTGATCTGAATTTATGGTTAGCATCGAAAATGATCTGATTTTCTCACCATCAATGTGTGCGTCATCATAAATTGCCGCTACGGTAAAAGGATTGCCATCTTCACGTGAAATACCAAACCAGTGCGGTTTACCGTCTATATATTTAGGTTCATAGAAGGTATCGACCGGTACTAAAGCAAACTGGTTGTTTTTCCAGGCATGTCGAAAACTCGGTTTAGATGCGACTGTTTCAGTCCGTGCATTATAGGTATGCCGGCCATATTTTAGTTCTTTCGCCCAGACTGGAATCAGTCCGAAACGTGCGATATCCAGCTCAAATTCGTCAGCACCGCGCATAATGATTGGGGCTGGCGCTAAAGGATAAACATGCGGTTTCATGCCCAGTTCGAGTTGCTCTTCATGAATATCTAATAAGGAAAGACGTTTTTTTGAGGGGAATTCATAGTTTGAGCACATAAATAACCTCTTTCATTCTAATTATTATCTGCTAAAGAATTAAGGTATAAAAATGATGGGCTCAAAACAATTCGAAATCGTAAATGTAGTTTTAACACAAAGTAAGAATACGGATGAATATCAGTTTATCCTCTTTTATAGAATAGTGCTCATTTAAAGGACTATTCTATAAATATGAAGATATTTGAGTTTTTAATGATTAAATGCAAAAGCTCGCCGGGTTATTTTGTAGGGCAGGTGCTCAAAGCTTTTCCTTGTTCAACTGAATGGATAAAGTTTCCAATCAGAAATTCACTCTGTCTTAAGGAATCACGATGATCTCCATTTTTGACTAGATGGAAGGCGATAGATTTCTGCTTTGTACATACCTGCTGGTAGTAAGCATAAGTACTACGATAATCGACCAGTTGATCTTTCTCACCTTGTACCAGCAGAACCGGCACAGTCGGTATCATATTCTCAATAGACTGTTCTTTTAGATAATTGGTCAAAGGTGCCAGATTTACATTTGATTTAAAGACAGTCTTAGGTGCTTGTTTTAGGTCAGATTGTAATTCTGACAAACAGCGACTGCGTGCATGATTAAGAATTTCTCCCATTTCTGGGCTAACCAAATTTGCTGGAGCAAGCATCGGCTCTGCAGCTTCTGCTCCTAAAAGCACAATTGGAAAAAATGCGGTGACATCAGTCGTGATTTGCGAATTGCTAGCAACATATTCAGCGATTCCTTCATATTGGTAACCGCCTGGCGCCAGTGCAATTGCCCCGCGAAGATCAAATTCAGGCGCATCTTTTTGACCGGACGCTGCAACTTTAAGAGATGCTGCACCTCCTTGACTATGACCCATAACATACCAATTTTTACTAAAGTTATAAGGCTTTAAATGGTGGATCGCTCGTACCGCATCAACGACAGTATGTAACTGGCTTCGCGCATTCATATAAGGATGACCGCCCGGAGTGCCTAAACCTTGATAATCAGGTGCAACGACTGCATAGCCGCGAGCGAGCCAGGCATTCAATGCCTTAGCTGCGATTTGTTGATAGACATGGACTGGCCCACCCATATAATCGCCAGAGGGTGCACATGTATCAGCAACGCCAGTTGTACCATGCGCCCAAGCCAGAACAGGCCATCCATCTTTAGGGACTTTGCCTTTAGGTAACAGGATATAGCCTGAAGTGACGATGGGCTCGGATTTTGTGCCACGACTGCGATAATTAATTAAGAAACGTTGTGAGGCATTCGTAAACAGATCAGTATCTTGTTCTTGTATAGATAATATTGTACCCGGTATTTTTTCCGAAATATGAGATGCTTGGATTTTGCTGTTATCGGGAAGTGGAGGAGAGGCTATTGCATATGTTGAACCTAAACATAAACAGCTCATGATCAATTTAATAATAGGAGGTTTAATTTTCATCACTGAAACCATTTTCCTTTTTATAATGTCATTTTTAATGTAACAGCTTTATTTATGTTTCTAAATTAACTCTGCACAAAGTTTGTAAACTAAAGCTTTTAAGTTAAGGCGAATGAGCAGTACAACTGGTTATTTTAGTCTAGCTGATAGCTTCATATAAGCACTTATATTTTAATGTGGTTCTGATCTGTGAGTAGAATTCAAATCATGTCTAAGCTGACTAATACGATCATAAATCACTTTTCGCATTCTGTTTATTACTCCTAGAGGTTTGTGCTCTGGTAGTGTATGCCATGGTGTAAAAGAGAGGTTTTCACAAAACTTGTTTTGTTCAGGCGTATCAAAAACTTGTTGAGGAATCCGGATAGTGGCTACCTTGTAAAAAGGTGCCTCACTTTCTTGCCATTCAGTCATGGAATCTTCGACCGACATGGTGTTTGATGTTCTAGGCTGTACCAGAAACTCCATACATGCTTCACTTTTTTGCAAATGTTTGCGCAATTTTTCTCTTAGAAAATTATGATGCGGAGCATGTGGAAGAGGATCTGTCACTGTCGAACATGCTTGAGCTGAATACTTTATAGCTTGACGATCAGTGCCTATTCCTAATTGATAGGGCACCATAGACCAATATCTAGTTTGCAAAGGATTAGAAATTTTATTTCTCGTATTTAAGGCAATCCAGGTTCCTTTAGCTCCTAATGCAAAAGGAATATGCAGTTTATTGAAAAATCTATCGCTATTTATATCTTGCATAAATGACATATATCTGACTGGATCATTCACAAAAAAGACAGGATGATTGATCATAATGAAATCTTGAGTAGAGGTTTCATCATCTAAAAGCTTTTCTCCCGGTACAGCCAGAAGTTTTATCGCCATGCCACGGGCATCTTTTTTAATATCTGCTTGTTGGGCATCTTTAGAACCATTAGAGAAACGAATCCAGGCTTGATATGTTTTTCCAGGAAGAAAAACACCTTGAGCCAAGTTTTTGGGAAGAGCTTCATCTACTTTGAATTCTGCACGTACACAACCGTGTGCTTTGGGATGGGCATCACGTAGCGCGATACCTGTGGAATACTCTTTCCGAATCGATAGCTCAATTATATCTGCGATTTTTTCAGTTATGTTTGCTTCATCAGGATAAAGACTTTCACTTAAATGATGATCTATATTGGGGTGAATATTATCTTTCGGAGAGTTAGATGCTATAGGGGAAGCGTTAGCATATGCCGCACTACAAATACTTATTGCCATTAAAGGGAGGAAGACTAGACCCGAGCATATAGGTCTTATAAAGTTAGGCATTGATTTTCTCCTTGCTATAAAGCTAGAGTTGATTTTAATTTTTTAGCCTATGATCTGAAAATTCTTTGGACATACTTTAGCCATAAATTAATGATAATGTCTGTGTAATTATTGATCTCCAGATTTAAAGTTCATCCAGCTCCTTTCTAAAAATGTTTCCACTCTTTATCGTGTGCTCAATATAGAAGCCGATTTATATTCTTACTTTAATTTAACTCAACACAGAATTTTTACTTTAGCAAAATTTATCCATAAACTTATGAAAATTTATTTTTAGACTAATGCAAGATGCTCGTAGCAAAATCAAGAGTCGTCGAATACAGTGCTATAGAAATTTATTGAGTTTAACATTTTGAAAATATTAGGATATATAAATCAATGCCAGTTCTAGCAATCCAGCATAGACTCAGTGGATTTTACTTTTTTTACTATGCGATTGTTGGGGCGTTCATGCCTTTTTGGAGTCTGTATCTTGAAGATCAAGGCTTCAATTATCAGGAAATCGGCATTTTATCTTCTATTGCGATTGTTACCCGATTCTTTGCGCCGTTGATCTGGGGTTGGATTGCAGACAAATCCGGTAAACGTATGTTGCTGGTGCGTATTGCCACCTGGATGGAAGCCTGTATCTGGTTCATGATTTTTATTATTCCCAATAGCTTTCAGTCCGTAGCTTTACTGATGCTGATTTTCAGTTTCTTTCAGAATGCTATTTTGGCACAGTTTGAAGGCGTGACTTTGTTTTGGCTCGGGGAAAAAAGAGCAGAACTCTATGGCAAAGTACGAAAATGGGGATCTGTCGGTTTTATTATTGGTGTATTCGGCTTGGGCGCCGTCTTTGAAATTATGAGCATCAGTATGTTGCCAGTGTTGTTGCTGTGTATTTCATTTCTGGCCTTTCTCTGGTCATTTACCATTAAAGAGCCCACGATGGCGCCTACCGCCCAGAAACAGCTCGAACCCTTATGGCCGATATTTAAACGCCCAGTGGTATATAGTTTTTTCCTGATTGAATTGATTCTGCTATTTTCACACGCGCCGTTTTATAGTTTTTATAGCAATTATCTCAGTCAGGCGGGATTTAGCACCAGCCAGATTGGGCTGCTCTGGTCAGTCGGGGTCATTGCGGAAATCATCATGTTTGCCTATGCGACGTTCTTTCTGACACGCTGGTCATGGCGCCATCTGGTCACGTTATGCTTATTGATGACCGGATTAAGATGGTTCATCGTCGGGGTCTTTCCTGCTTCATTCATGGCACAGTTTTTTGCTCAAACGATTCACGCTTTAAGTTTTGGTTTATTTCATATGATTGCGATGCGAGTGATTTTCCAGAATTTTTCTGCAGGGCAGCAAGGACGTGGGCAAGCGCTCTACAGCACCATGTGGGGCGTTGGCGTGGCGAGTGGCAGTATTCTGGCTGGGCATTATTGGGATCAAGTCGGCGGCACATCTATTTTTATCGCTGCTGCAGTATCGACTTTGCTTGGCTTGTTACTGATTTTCGGATTGCCAAATAAAGTCGAACTGCAAAAACAGGCTTGAAAATATCATCTCAGTATTAAATACGGATTTTGGCGTATTGCCCAAACCACGGTTGTGCCTGTTCCAATTGGGCTGCCAGTTGTAATAGCAGATCCTCACGGGCAAACGGTGCAATAAACTGTGAACCGAGCGGCAGGTTTTGTTCATTCCAGTACAGTGGTACAGACATCGCTGGGAGTCCGGTAATATTGGCCAACTGGGTAAAAGGCACCCATTTTAGATTTTCTTTCACAATCTGGTTTACTAGTTTCCCTTGCGCCAGTAAATGCGCTTTATTCAGTTTCAATAAACCTTTAAGAATCGGTTTCTGCCAGTTTGGTGTTTTGACCTCACCATTTTTCGGCGCCACTGTCGCCGTTGCAGGCGTTAGATAGAGGTCATAATTATCAAAGAAATGATTCATCTGGGTCACATACTGGCCCCAGTTATTCAGGTTCTGGATATAATCAATCGCGCTGGTTTTGGCCCCAAAAGCCGCCAGTGCTAAAGAGTCCAATTCAAAATCATTTGTTTTAGACGGATAGCCTTTCTGGATTTCATCCAGCATAAATGAAAATTGGCTAAACCAGGTGGTAATAAAATCCTTGGCCAGTTGCATGCCATCAATGGCTGGGCGGTCTTCGACCACCTCATGGCCCAAAGATTCTAGCAATTTGGCTGTTTTTTCAATGGCTTTAATGGCATCCTGGGAAACAGGTGTGCCAATCGTAGAATAAGTGCTAAACGCAATTTTCAGTTTTTTTGGCGGTTGCTGAATCACATCCAGATAATGATGCTGTGGACGCTGAATCTTAAACAGTGAACTATGATCTTCACCATGGGTGGCATCCAGCATTGCAGCACTATCCCGTACCGTTTTGGTCAGTACATGCTGAATCGCGGCGCCATGCATGGCTTCACTCATTTGTGGTCCCCAAGGCGTGCGGCCACGACTCGGTTTCAGGCCAAACAGGCCGCAATAGGAAGCGGGGATACGTATCGAGCCGCCACCATCACCAGCACCCGCAATTGGTACAATTCCGGCAGCCACGGCAGAAGCGGAACCACCGGACGAGCCGCCGCTATTATGCTGTAAATTCCACGGATTTTTACAGCTGCCCCAAGCATCTGGTTCAGTAATACCTTTAATCCCAAATTCAGGGGTATTGGTACGTCCAAAAGTCACAATCCCGGCTTTTTCCCAGCGATTGACAATCTCGGCATTGGTCTCGGCAATATAACCGATCCGTTTTAAGCCCTGACAGCCATAAGAAGTTGGATAACCGGCATATTCCTGAAACAGGTCTTTAACCAGAAAAGGCACACCGGCAAAAGGTCCGGACAGATTTTGCTGGCTCCGTTTCAATGCATGCTCATGCATCGGAATAATAATTGCATTTAGCTCGGGATTGGCAATTGAGCTACGCTCTAGTGCAGCAGATAAAAGTTCACTTGAATGTACTTGTTTATTGGCGACCAGATCAGCCAGTCCTAAACCGTCATATTGCAGATATTCTTCAAATTTCATTGCCATTCCCTAGTGTTGCTGCTTCAAGGTTGTAGATCATTTAGGCTCAAGATGCAAGCACCACCTGATTTCGCCCACGATGTTTGGCCTGATACAAGGCTTGATCTGCAATATTGATCAGGTTTTGCAGGTCTTGGGCCTGCGGTTCATTTTGATGAGTGATGCCCACACTCACGGTAATATACAGGGGCGAGCCATCTGATTGATAAATCGGGGTTTTTTCCACCAGATCACGAATCCGTTCTGCAATAAGACGTGCTTCTGATGGTTCGGTATTCCAGAGTAACAGCACAAATTCTTCCCCACCAATTCGTGCAAACAGATCTTCAGCACGTAAATTATTACGTACAATCTGCGCAAAGTGTTGCAGGACTTTATCACCGACATGATGGCCAAAATCATCGTTCAGACGTTTGAAATGATCAATATCCAGCATGATGACCGAAAATTCCATTCTGTTGGCATATTGCAGTAAATATTCACCTTTCTGAAAGAAAAAATGACGGTTCATGGTGCGGGTCAGACTGTCATGATTGGCCAGATAGAGAACCCGTTTAAACAGCTCATTGCGGTTTTGACTAATAATACAAAGAATAAGCGGCGATAAGGCCAGCATAAACAGCCCGATCCGGAGCGAAATATAAATCGTAGAATCTGCCAAGGTGTCATGCGTTGTGGCATAAAACCGCGTCAGGCTGTAATAGGTCAGGATAATCACAAAAGCGTTGATCATGGTCATGGTAAACAGGCGATAGGTCAACGCAGCCCAGATCAGTGCAGCCAGAGGGTAGAGCATTGCACCCGGGCCTGCAAAAATATTGGTAATGATGACACAGGCCACGACTGAAGATGCAGGTAAAAAATAGCTGAAGTAATTACGTTTTTGACGACGGTTTTTAAATAAGTACTGCATGTCTTTTATTCTTGGGAATGCCAAGATTAAAGGAAGAAACACAATATAATTCACCATTTCACCGGTCCACCACAGACCAAAATCAATCCATAAATTTTCTTTGGTCATGAATGAATTGGGTAGATTGGGCAAGGTGATAACTGCAAAAGCCGCACTGGCCAGGCAGCCTGCAAAAGCGAAGATGCCAAATAAATGAACGAAGGTATAACCGGTATTATAGTATTTGTAATTAATCTTGAAATATCGAATAAAAAATATCGAGACAATAGTACTGATCAGATTAGACAGGGTAAGAAACAGGCTTTGTAATAGGCTGTTCCCGGTGACCAGATCTGCAAACATAAAAGCACTGAATGCACCGAGCCAACCTCCCATATTATTTAAATGTGGAAAGCGTAAGAACAGGGCTAACAAGGCAGCATTGGCCGGCCACAATAAGGCCAGGTACTCAATCGGTCTGGTTGCGATCCCAATAAAACAACAGACTAAAACAGCGAAAACAATGACAAAATAAGCATAGGTTTCATGATTTAATTGTTGTTCTGTTATTCGAGCTAATTGCAAATTTAAAATCCTATTCAAATTTTTAAGTGTGAATGATCACTTTGTTCAGCAACTAAGTTTGACCCAAAATATAATTTTATTGTTTGATTAATCTGTTATTAATACGAACTATTAAGATTCTTATATACGAAATATATACAAAAAAAGTCAGAAAGGAAATCCATCTTTTTAAACAATGTGATAAATAATTTCTGACTCTGTATTGAAATTGCGTTAGAGCGGGACACGATCCCAAAAAATATGATAATTTAGAATCAATTGTTAACAAGATGCCGGTAAATATGAAAAAAATATGTCTTAGCCTTATCTTACTCATGAGCTCACCTTGGCTAATGGCGACAGAAAATAAAAAACCAGCAAATGCTCCTGCTAAAGCTGCTGAAATCCCAAATACATTTACTGTGAAAACCCGTCCGGAAATTGTCGGATTGTGGGGAATGGAAATCCCGAATAATAAAAAATGTATCGAATATTATAATTTTAAAGGCAATAATAATGTGGTGATTAAAAGTGGCGATGAGTGGACGTCAGGGCTGTATGACTATCAGCCGGCACAGGATCCTTCGCAGCAGATTCCAGCGCTGATTCTGCAAGTAAAATATGACAATAATGAAAAAGACTGTTCAGGCAATCAGGTGGATCAGTCTGGTGAAATTTCGCAATATTTTGTGAAATGGCAAAACCCTTATACCATTAACTTCTGCGCCAATGAAAAAGCCGAACAATGTTTTGCTGTGCTCAGACGCGTATTGCCTTAAATTGCAAACAATAAAAAAACCGCTGAATGACAGCGGTTTTTTTATAAGCTTGGTTTTAAGCTTTGTCTTCAGCACCTTCAAGCTGCTTTAACAAATGCTTCTCTAGGTAATGAATATCCATTGCCTGTTTGCAGAAGTTTTTATCCTGAAGGATTAAATCTTTATGCAAAGGAATATTGGTTTTAACGCCAGTCAAAATCATTTCTTCCAAAGCATTTCTCATTCGAGAAATAGACGTCTCACGATCCTTACCATGCGAAATCAGTTTGGCAATCATCGAATCATAATACGGTGGAATGCTGTAGCCTGGATAAACATGCGAATCTAAACGGATACCTGCGCCGCCTGGTGCATAGAAGTTGTCAATCTTGCCTGGTGAAGGCAGGAAGGTCGATGGATCTTCTGCGTTAATACGGCATTCAATCGCATGTCCTAAAACCTTGACGTCTTCTTGCTGAATATCGAGACCTAAGCCGCCAGCAATACGCAATTGCTGTTCGATAATATCGATCCCCGTGACCATTTCAGTCACCGGATGCTCAACCTGAACACGCGTATTCATTTCAATGAAGAAGAACTCATCATCTTCAAACAGGAATTCGAATGTACCTGCACCACGATATTGCATCAGCTTACATGCATTCACACAGGCTTCTAGAATATCAGCACGTGCTTGCTCTGGTAAGTTCGGTGCTGGCGCTTCTTCCAGTACTTTTTGATGGCGACGCTGTAGTGAACAATCACGATCATACAGATGAATCGCATGGCCATTACCATCAGCCAGTACTTGCACTTCGACATGACGTGGCTTTTGCAGGAAACGTTCCATATAGACCGTATCATCACCAAACCACATTTCCGCATCACGCTGTGCAGCCTGAACAGATTCAAGCAGGGTATCGACATTTTCTACGATACGCATACCACGACCACCACCACCAGAAGCAGCTTTTACAATCAGTGGAAAACCGATCTCTTTCGCTTCAGCCATGGCATTGTGAATCGTTACGGCATGGTCGCAGCCTGGTACTGTTGGTACACCAGCTTTTTTCATGGCAATAATGGCAGAAACCTTGTTCCCCATTAAACGGATATGTTCCGGACGTGGACCAATAAAGATAAAACCAGAATTTTCTACGATTTCGGCAAATTCTGCATTTTCAGCGAGGAATCCATAACCAGGATGGATTGCATCTGCGCCGGTAATTTCAGCAGCTGTAATAATCGCAGGAATATTCAGGTAGCTGTCACTGCTTGCACCAGGGCCGATACATACTGCTTCATCACAGAAACGTAAATGCATCAGGTCCTTGTCTGCGTCAGAATAGACACCTACAGTTTTGATCCCTAAAGTTCTGCAAGCACGGGTGATGCGTAACGCAATTTCACCACGGTTTGCAATTAAAACTTTTTGCAACATTATAAATCCCCGGGGTGATTAAGCGCGGTAGCGGAAAAGTGGTTGACCGAATTGAATCACTTCACCATTTTTCACCAGAATTTCTTCAATCACACCGCTTTGAGTTGCTTCTATCGGGTTCATGATTTTCATTGCTTCGATAATACCGAGCGTATCGCCTGCAGAAACGGTCTGGCCAACTTTAACAAAGGTCGGCTCACCTGGGCTTGGTGCTGCATAGAACACGCCGACCATTGGTGAAGTTTCAACAGCACCGCGAGGAGATTTTGCTGCTGGCGCTTCGGCTGCTGGTGCAGGCATCGCAGGAACAGCTGCTGCAACCACTGGATTACGACGAGTTAATGCAATCGATTGATCGCCTTCTTTAACTTCGATCGCCTGTAAGTCAGATTCAATCATCAAGTCGATGAGTTTCTTGATTTTACGGATATCCATGAGACAGTATTCCTAATTAAGATTGTGTAGAAGGTTGTATTTTTTCAATGATATAGTCGAGGGCAGCAGCATAGCCTTTTGCACCTAGACCACAGATCACGCCGATGGCTTTATCGGACAAGTATGAATGATGTCGGAATGCCTCACGTGCATGCACATTAGACAGATGGACTTCAATGAAAGGAATGGCAACGCCAAGGAGGGCATCGCGAACAGCAACAGAGGTATGGGTCAATGCTGCTGGATTAATAATGATATATTGAATGCCGTCTTGCTGCGCTTGATGAATTCGGTCAACAATGGCACCTTCCCAGTTGCTCTGGAAAGTATCGAGTTGTAAGGTAGCTTGTTGAGCCTGAGCAATCAGCTGCTGGTTAATATCGTCAAGACTAAGGTGACCATAAACTTCCGGTTCGCGCCTCCCAAGCAAGTTTAAATTCGGTCCATGAATAACCAAAATGGTCGAACTCATCCAGCATGCTCCAATTAAAAAGTATCGGGGTTTGTTTGCAAGATGTCTGCAAACTCTGCTTATTATTGCATGATTTTCTACATTACTATTTATAATTTCTTTGAATTAACGTAGAAAGCATATAGCAAACAGTGGCGCTATAATGAAAACTTTGCAGAGATTTGGCAATGTTAAAAAATTACAATTCGCTGGGTATTCAGATTATTTTCATTGTAAACCCAATTGGCAAAAACAGTTAATATCCTTTATGTAACTGTATCTTCATGTTAACGCTAAATTCTTCCTTTTAGTGATATTTTTAGTTTTGAACAAGAGTTGTCTGGCTGATTTTACTGCAATGTTCGACTTCTATAGCATAGAAAACTCTTTACATTCTGACTTTAGAGTTGTGCTGATTATCCTCTTTATCTATAAGCTATCGATCGATTCTCAAAATATGATGAAATTTAAAAAAATAAGATAAGACAATATGTTAATGATATTTTTTCTTATTTTACTTGGATTTTTCTGAGCCTATTCTTCTAATAGATTGGAATGAGTTACATCATTTTCAATTCAAGTATTCATGACAGACACTGTATAAGAATGTATTTTCTCTACCTGAGATAAGGGTTGAATCTCAGCAGGTTTAAGATAAAACCCTTGGACTATATGCCTCGTATTTATAGACGCATGAAGTGACGAATGTGTTCATCTTCAAGTCTTCTACATAGTGAAGCTATTAAGCGCTTAACGCTTGGATAGTGGCAAAAACGCATACATTTGATGCAATTTTGCGCATCATCATCTTTGCAGAAAAGTTTAAAAGTATTGAAGAGCGTAACGATTCAACCCAATAGGTCCTTATTGAAGCGGAATACGGGCTTAAAGCAAAATTTCTCTAAACTCACCGCATCTAAATTAACTTCTTGAGCTAATCTTTATATAATCATGCGATTCATCTCAAACCAGACCTTCTATGACACCTGCATGCAAACTATTAAAAGCCAATAAAATCGAATACAGCATTCACGAATATGAACATGATGCCAATGCCAAAAGTTTCGGGCTAGAAGCTGCTGAAAAATTAGGGCTTTCGGTGGAAGAAGTCTTTAAAACTTTATTGGTTACGGATGATAAACAGTATTTTGTTGCCATATTGCCAGTACATCATCAACTCAATCTGAAAAAAGTAGCGCAGGCCGTAGGATGCAAAAAACTCCAGATGGCAGATCCTAAACATGCAGAACGCTTGACCGGCTATCTGGTCGGCGGAATCAGTCCCATTGGTCAAAAGAAACGGTTAAAAACGGTGATTGATGCCAGTGCAGAAAAGTTGGATAAGATCTATGTCAGTGGCGGTAAAAGAGGCTTGGATATCGGACTGAAGCCGGCTGATCTTGCCAAAGTGCTCAATGCACAGTTTGTCGATGTATTGGATACATAAAATCACAGCAAGATGTTCTTTTAAATTCAGAGGATATAGAACGATAAATTTAAATGAGCTATATATTTTTTGGTCGGAAATAACAGTAAATCATCTTATGCATTTGTATATTAGATAAGTTAAAACACAGCCTGACTGTGTGCACAACAAGGAATGAAAACAAAAATATAAATTATTATGCGGAGCATAATGGATGAAAATTCAAAATAAAAAATGGCCACGGTTCTGTCTGACATTATCTGCGATGGCGATGTTATCTGCGTTGCCGAGTGTACAGGCCGCTTCTGCACCTTCAGCTGCACCCGCCAATTCACAGCATGTTTTCTTTGTCGGAAATAACTGGGATGGCACGGTAACCGTGATTCGTCCATCGGGTGATTTTGGCAAGATTGGCGTTATTAACATGATTCCTGACCGGAAAGAGCGCCTTAAAGAAATCCACCTGAATCCAATCAAACTGATTGCTTATACTTACATTCAGGCTACAGCTGGTGAAGGCAATGACCAGCTGGTGGATGATATGTACTCGACACCAGATGGACAGTCAGTCGTTGCATCACGACCAAGTTTCGCTGATGTGGTATCAATTAATATTAAAACCGGCAAGATTAACTGGCGGACGTCAGTCGAAGGTTTCCGTGCCGACCATATGGCGGTATCACCAGATGGACAACGGGTTGCTGTTTCTGCATCTTCAGGGAATGTGGTGCATGTACTGGATATCCATACCGGTAAAGAGTTGGGCCGTTTCAGCACTGGCGATAAACCGCATGAAAACATTTACTTCGATGGCGGCAACAAGATCCTGAACTCTGCCATCGGCAATGTTGAAACCTCGATGGATGCACAGTGGCAAGACTTTAATAAAGGTAAGCGTTTTATCACTATCGCAGATGCCAATACGCATCAGGTGCTAAGAAAAATTGACTTCAGACCTGCACTGGATGCATTTGGTCGTAAAGATTTATCCAACTCAGTACGACCAATTGTATTTAGTAAGGATGAAACCAAACTGTATGCCCAGGTTTCATTTTTTAATGGGCTGATTGAGTACGATCTGAATCAGAACAAGATTAGCCGGATCGGACAGCTGCCTGGCAGTGACAGTATTCCGAAAGACCGGACAAAATGGGTGAATGATTCGCGTCATCATGGCCTATCAATCAGTGCTGATGGTGAAAAGCTCTGTGTCGCCGGTACCATGGATAACTATGCTACGATTGTAGATCGCAAAACACTGACAGCCGGGAAACTGATTTCTGCAGGTAAACCTTATTGGGCAACGCGAAGCCCGGATGGTCGTAGCTGTGTAATTTCAGAAAGTGAAACAGATGTAGTCACAGTGATTGATTTTGCCACAGGCAATAAAGTGCTGAGTGTACCGGTAGGAAATCATCCACAACGCGTCCGGATTGGATATGCACCAGCAGACTGGTCAACGCCGTAGTCAATCGTCGATGAGCGAAAAAGACAGCTTTTTGATAAAGGCTGTCTTCTTTAGCTGAGGACATAAAAATGAATGATAAAACAATTCTGTTCTATGTAATGCTCGGATTGCTATTGTTTGGGACTTTAGCCGGTATTGGCTATCAGGTACGACAAGAAATCTATCGGACGAATTTTACTGATCAGACCCATTCTGATCCGGTCCTGCCAGTTGAAAAATCGGCAAGCTATATATCTGTTAACTCTCCTGAGAATAGTCAAACTACGAAGAAGAAACAGAACGATACGGTTGCAAAGCAAAGCGAATTATCAAAGCAACAAGAACAGTTATATCTGGACTTTACTCAGATCATTAACGCTTTAAGTGAGGGACAACGACCAAATCCTCAACAAGTCAGTTTGTTGATCAGTCAGCAGCAAAAACTGGTAGAGGCCCAACTGGTGAGCAAGGCCGAAGCGAAAGCACAAATTGAGTTTCTGATTAAAGTTCTGCCTGAAATGGATCATGAATTGCATCGGGCGTTGCGAGTATTAGAACAAACTCGAACTTGACGAATTAGATCCAGCTGTATCTTTCATTATTCTCAGTCTGAAAATTGCTCTCATAAAAAAAAGCCCAAAAAATGATCTGGGCCTTTAAATACACACTATAGAAAGCTAAGTATCTTTATAAACAATTTGCAGGCTTGGGTACACCTTTATAAACAATTTGCAGGCTTGGGTACACCAGCCAAACGGCTTAAGTGACGGGCCACCAGACCAGTATTAAACTTTTCTTGAAGCATGGCATTATTGATATCGGCACTGACAGTTTTCATTAAAAATTTAATCAGTGGTCGTGTTGCTGGTGAATGACCAAACTGCTGATAGAACTGACGTACCGCTTGCAGAATTTCAAAATGCCAAGGAGTTAAGCTCAGTTCCAGACTATCGGCCAGCACTTGAGCGACTTCTTCATTCCAGATGGTATAGTCAACCAGATGGCCATCTTGATCCAATTCTAAATTCATATCTAACTCATTTATTATTTCATTGAAATGCAGCGATTAAACTCGAGGCAAAGATCTGCAAAATCCGCATAATTCAAAAGCTTTATCTGATCAGGCAAAGGCTGTACTAATAACTCCGCATCATTTTTCAGTATGTGAATTTTCGGCAAGCTTTGAAGAAATGAATGCTCTAGCAGCAAAACCGCTTCACCCATCAGCACGACCTGATCACCCATTGTATAAGTTTGAGCCAGTTGCTCTAGGATCTGCGCTGTTGCCGAATAGCTGGATTGGATCAGATAAAGTGTGTGATTTGACATTTTTATATCCTTGTTCCTTACCAATACATCACATGATCAAAGCTTTGAATAAATTCAGAATTAAGCTCAATAAATTCGATTTCTTGTTCGCTCTGTGCCACAAATGAGGAATGCTGGTTTTTTTTCTCAATCAGAATCGGAGTGAGATCATAAAACTCGAAACTGTCGACCATATTTGATGCCAGTTTGAATGCATGATGCACCTGGTCAAATTGCAGGTCTGAATGCAGCAAACTGAGGGCAGCACTTTGTAGCAGGACTTTAACTTCTGCGCCAAAAGTTGCCAGGACCATCGTAGCCGATAGGCTTTCATGCACCTGCAGACTGGTCAGATTGGCTTGGGTTAATATAACAAGTACAGATTTCACACAAGATTCCTTGGAAAAGCAACACATTCTAAAAAATGAAACATCTAGAATTGAATGAGACGTTGTGAGGACTGAACAGCATCGGCAAGTTCACCTAAACCGACCAATTCAAAGGCATCTGCCAGATTATGCTGCTGAATATTGTGACGTCGAGCATTGTCCAGATCTGTAATTCCACGTGCCAATGCTGCACTTACACAGACCGGGAGGCGAATCTGTAGCGCTTGCCATGCATGTGTAAGATGACGTTGATCGTCGGGTACCCATTGCAGTGCATTTGCGACCGATACGCCGTCCTGATAGAAGAATACACGGAATGCTTCCTGTTTATCTTGCAAGGCCTGAGCCAAACCCAGGGCATGCCAGGCATAAATGGAAGTCGGTGCGGAGGTAACAAGAATTAAGGTGCTCATCGAAATTCACTACAGGCTTGATCAATAGCAACAGATTGATCTTGGCTTCATCAGAAAGTAGGTAGTATAAATGATTTTAGTGACGGGTGGATTAGGCTTTTTAGGCTCACATATTGCTTTAAGTCTGTTAGCACAAGGACTAGAGGTCATTGTGGTCGATAATTTGGCCAATGCCAACTTACAGACTCTGGAGCGTCTTGAATTTATCTCCGGCATGTACGTACCTTTTATCAAGATTGATATTCGCAATACCCCAGCATTGAATAAAGTCTTTGAGCAGCATTCGATTCAGGCTGTGGTACATACCGCAAGTTTTAAATCACTGGAAGAATCAGTATTAAAACCACTTGAATATTATAATGATAATGTCAGCTGTATTATGAGTCTCATGCGTGCCATGCAACGTACCGGAGTGCGTCATCTGGTACATTTATCCAGTCTGGCGGTATATGGACAATCTGGCACAGATTTAAGCGAAGATCTGCCTTTTAACTTCACTTATCCGAATCCCTATATCAAATCGCAACAGATGGTTGAGGAAATTATCCGGGATACTGCCAAAACTGACAATGAATGGCGGATTGCGATCCTGCGTCTATCCAATATCGCCGGTGCCTTTGAACACGGTGTGCTGGGGGAAGCAGTGCCACCTTTACCGAAAAATATTGTGCCTTTGGCGATGCAGGTCGCTGCACAGCAACGTGAATATCTGGAATTACGCCGTCAGGCCCATACTGCGGATGGCACAGTAGAACGCAGTTTTCTGCATGTCGCAGATTGTTGTGATGCGGTGATCAAGTCCTTGCAATGGTTGTCGCAACAGCAGGAATTAAAATGTGAAGCCTTTAATATCGCCGGTGAATTGATTTCCATACAGGATTTGCTAGATCAACTGGCTGAAGTCACCCAGTCTGCAATCAAAACCATGGATGCTTTACCATATCCCCATGCGGAAATGGATCAATTGGGGGCGAACATTGAAAAGGCGCGAAATATTCTACATTGGCAACCTCAGCGATCACTCAGAAAGATGCTTGAGGATGAATGGTTGTTTTATCAGAATATGCTCAGAGGGCAGTAATTAAAAGTATTTAGCTATATTTGATAATAATTATCATTTACATGATTACTGTGATCGATTACTTTAAATCAATAGATTAAATCATTCATATTGAAATTCCTAAGATTAGTAACAGGCAAGAAGAATTGAGGTTGAACATGCAAACACGTATTGAACATGACACGATGGGAGAAGTGGCTGTACCGAGCGAGGCTTTATGGGGCGCTCAGACTCAGCGTAGCTTGCAAAATTTCAAAATTGGAAATGAGCGTTTGCCACAGCCAATGATTCGTGCCATGGGACTCGTCAAAAAAGCTGCGGCCTTAACCAATGCCGAGCTGAACCAGATTTCCCAAGAACTGTCACGCTACATTGTAGATGCGGCAGATGAAGTCATCAGCGGGAAATGGGACAGTCAATTTCCACTGGTGGTCTGGCAAACCGGTTCAGGTACGCAAAGCAATATGAACTGTAATGAGGTGATTGCCAATATTGCCAACCAGAAACTGGGCAATCATTTAGGGGCACAAAAACCGGTTCATCCGAATGATCATGTCAATCGTGCCCAATCTACCAATGATTCATTTCCGACGGCGATTCATGTGGCTGCGAGCTTGCAGATCAATGAACTGTTAATTCCGGCAGTCACACGCTTGCGCAATACTTTATATGCCAAATCTCAGGATTTTGCCGATATTGTAAAAATTGGCCGGACACACCTACAAGATGCTACGCCTTTAACCTTGGGGCAGGAATTCAGCGGTTATGTCTCTCAACTTGATCATGGACTTCTTCGTCTAGAACAGGCCTTAGTTGGCTTATATGAATTGCCATTAGGCGGTACAGCGGTTGGTACCGGTCTAAATGCTCATCCTGATTATGCTGTTCAGTCTGCTAAAACACTAGGACAGTTAACAAGCTTACCATTTGTAACTGCGCCAAACAAGTTTGAGGCTCTGGCAGGCCGTGATGCTGCGGTATTCGCGTCTGGTGCATTAAAGACTTTAGCGGTTAGCTTAAATAAGATTGCCAATGATATTCGCTGGCTGGCCAGCGGGCCTCGTTGTGGTTTTGGTGAATTGCGTATTCCTGAAAATGAACCGGGTTCTAGCATCATGCCGGGTAAGGTGAATCCGACGCAAAGTGAAGCGATGACCATGGTCGTCGCACAAGTTCTCGGCAATGACACCACCATTAACGTGGCAGGTGCATCAGGTAACTTTGAACTGAATGTGTTTATGCCGGTCATTGCCTATAACCTGCTGCAATCCATCCAGCTTTTAGGCGATGCGTGTAACAGTTTTAATGATCACTGCGCCGTAGGTATTGAGCCGAATCATGAAAAAATTGAACATTTCCTGCATGATTCTTTAATGCTGGTCACAGCATTGAATCCGGTGATTGGTTATGAGAATGCAGCCAAGGTTGCCAAAACAGCCTATAAGGAAGGAAAAACCTTAAAACAGGTGGCTGTTGAACTGGGTTTAGTCACCGCTGAACAGTTTGATGAAGTGGTGCGTCCTGAGCAAATGATCTCACCGAATGCCAAATAAGGGCTGCAGCGCTTTTATTTTCAATCTTTCCGCCTGTTTTATCATGGAATAGTCAGCAGTGGTTTTTATCTCAGGCAGAGTTGCGTACAATAGTGCTAGATGAGATTAACCACTGATGATTGTTTTATGCTTGATATTTATTTAACAGATGTTCAAAGAAAGGTGCAATTCAAGGATTATCCAGGTGAGCATCCTGTTAAATTTATTCTGAATTTCAAAAAGATTTTCCCAAGTGTGATGGAACTTCTTTTACCTGTGCTTCCCGATAATGAAAATCTGGAAGAAATGTCTTGGGAATCGACCAGCGATGATTTTGAAACCTTCCAGATGTTCTTAACTGGATGGGGTATTATCGAACTTCGATTAAAAGCAATTACCCAGTTTAAAGATAAAGCATTTGCGGATCGTCTGGTTAAACAAGCCCAACAGAAACGCAAAGACTATCAAAAACAGCAGACTAAACTAACCACAGTTGAACTGGATTATTTGTTTATGCATGAGATGCATGCTCTGATTGATGCAGAACTGGTGGAACTCGGTGAGAAATTCTATTTACCGATTTTACGTGAGCTCTGGAAGACTAAAGTATCTGCTCAGGTGCTGAACGCGAAGTTTTAAATCGGTTTTTTAGCTTTTAATTATAAAATTAATCCTCCAATTTTGGGGGGATTAATTTTTATCTGCAAGATGAGATTTATTTCATGATGTGCTCTCTCTTAGAATAGCCTAAGCAAGATTAAATTTGGTGATTGAAGGTCTTTATTCTTAAAATTTTGATCAATAATAGCGCATGTTGAACCATTGTTTAGCGTCAGGCACTCGCATAGGGCAGTAGTTTTAACGATTGTTCAAAAAATAGATGAAAATGATCATTTTTAGCTAAAAAATATATAAAAATATCAATTAAATAGCCTAGTAATTGAGTCCATTATTTTTTAAGGTATATAGGCTTTATCTCACGTTAAAGCAAAAGCTCCATTGATTAGCTATCCTTCATAAAAATAACTGAAGGTTCAAATTTTCCCGAAGATATATCCCAGGATTTTCAAAAATGTCGAATCAGTTTTTAGATTTAATTACTAAACGCCGTACTATTTATGCCATTGCCAAGAATGTTGAACAATCTCCTGAACATCTAACTGATTTGATTCAGACTGCAATTAAGCAGAGCCCATCTTCTTTCAATTCTCAGTCTTCACGCGCCGTCATTTTATTCAATTCAGAACATGAAAAGTTCTGGGGCTTTGTAGCAGAAAAATTAAAAAGCTATGCTAAAGATGAAGAAAGTGCTGCAAAAACCACAGTAAAAATGGCAAGTTTTGCGGCAGGGCTAGGTACCGTTTTATTTTTTGAAGATCACACAGTCGTACAAGGCTTACAGGAACAATTCCCATCTTATGCTGATAACTTCCCAATCTGGGCAGAGCATTCGACTGCGATCGCACAATTTGCAACCTGGACAGCATTGCATACAGAAGGTCTGGGCGCATCATTGCAGCATTACAATCCGATCGTGGATGAACAGGTACATGCGGAATGGGACATTCCATCGAACTGGAAGTTGCGTGCACAGTTGGTCTTTGGTTCGATAGAAGGCGAGCCACGTGCCAAAGATTATCTGGCAGATGAAGAGCGCTTTAAAGTCTTCCAATAAGCTGAGATCCATATCTGCACTTAACACGGTTTAAGGGCAGATATTTTTTAGATCTCGATGAAATCCCAATCAGCTTCATTAAAATTAAGTTAAAATAGCGTGCTAATGAAAATTGATGAGTAAGACCGAATGTCGAAAAACACGCAAAACCTATCACCTTTACAAGAACTGATCGCAGAGCAAAAACTACTTTGTGAAGAAGTAGGCTCGGCTTATGTTGAAGTCACGGGTGATGATGTTGTTGCGGTGGCCGTACATACCTTGAAACAAGATCCGATTGTCGGCATCCGTAAAAAGCCTGAAACGGCTGAAAATATTAGCTGGTATATTTATGGTGGAGAACCTTCAAGTGAAGAAACTTTTGAAACCATGACAGTACGTGAATTACAGGACATTGCACCAGAAGTTTTACCGTATCTGGCTCTGGAAACAGGTTTTCGTTTCATGATCGATACCGATGATTATGAAGATGTCTGGAAAGAAGAAATTTAAATGCTAAAAAAATCATCTTTCATTTGTGCTGGATTATTATTAGGACTGAGTAGCGTAGTCTTCGCACAGCCGCTTTCACAAAGTGCCTATGATGAGTTTATTTCAACACAGACTAAAATCGTGAATGAAACCAAACATATTTTAGATGAAGATGATCAAAAGGCAGATGCCCAAACTCAACGCCAGGCTTTCTGCAAGCGACTGAAAGCCTATCAGGATATTCAAAAGGTGTCCGAAGAAAACAGCAGTCTGAATATGGCACCTACGATGTCTATGATTGCCAGAAATTTTCTTGAGCGGCAGGATCAAAGTTTGACTAAATCTGGAATGACGGCGAGCGTATTTTGTAAAAATAGGGAAGTAGAATAAGTTATAAACTACTTTTTTATCTTGAAAGTTTTTCGCAGTGGAATAAAAATAAAGTATCTAAGTCTATTTCACAATCAAATTTTATAGATATTAAAACCTGAAAGACCATCTCCCGAATATCATTTAATAAAGAAAATGTTAAGTTAATTTAAATTTATTTTGATGTGAATACCTCATATCCCGGGGATATATCAGCGGTAGTCAAATATATTGATAAGAATAAATGAATAATCTGGATTTTTATAATTTTCTGAAAATGTCTTATATACGTGATGTAATTTCTTGAACAGGATAATTTAAGTAGGATAGCGTGATTGCACGTTTATATTTAAGCTAATAACTTGAACATCCTAAGATATTAAAATAGCCTAAGCAATACATAATTTTAACAACTTTATCAAGAAAGGGGGAGAGGGGAAATTTATAATGTTGATGTTTACTACCTGTAACTCATTTGGACTTAAGACGTATTATTCTAAACAGAATCAAGTGGATTAATAAGCTACTTATGAATAGTCATTTTTTGATAAATAATAAGCAATGAATAATTAAAAACAATATTTTCAAAATTACCTCAGTCTATTTGGGTAATAACAGCGAGTTAGTTTAAGAAACACTCTGACCTAAAAGTGGTTTACATGTTATTAAATCCCAGTTTTAAGATTTTCATTAATTTTATTTAGTCTGCACCACAACTCAACCATCTTCTTTCATATTTATAGATAGCCAAATATGCATCCAGATCTAAAATCATAATTTTAAATACTTACAAATTGATTATGAATTATTTAGCCTAAGCAAAATATATCCCCATAAAATAGCCTAAGTAAAATTTATATTTAAAAATTTCGCAATTGATTAATTCCCAATATAAATCCATTATAAACACTTAAATAAAGAAAGAAATCACGGAATTCTCAAATGATCCTAAATTATCAACTCCAACACCACGAAACGTCAGTACTATCTCCAATGATTTTTATTCATGGTTTATTCGGTAGTTTAAGTAATTTAGGAATACTAGCTCGATATTTTTCTGAGCAAAGAACCGTGCTTCAAATTGATGTACGCAATCATGGTCTTTCTGGTCATAGTTCAGACTTAAATTATCAGTTCATGGCGGAAGATGTCCTAGAAACTTTATCAAGTTTAAATATTCAAAAGTTCATAGTAATAGGGCATTCTATGGGCGGAAAAATTGCTATGAAATTGGCTGATTTAGCCCGAGTACAAACTGAAAAGTTGGTCGTTCTTGATATTACACCAATCCAATATCATGAGAGTCATCATACTGAGATTTTTAAAGCCTTATTTGCTGTGCAGCAAGCAAATGTTGCTTCACGACTTGAGGCAGCAAAAATTATGCGTGAATACATTCATGAAGAAATGGTAATTCAGTTTTTATTAAAATCCTTTAATAAAGGGCAATGGCTCTTTAATGTTCAAGCTTTATTTGATCATTATCCAGATATTATGGCTTGGGAAAAGGTCGAAAAAGTTAATCAGCCAGCTTTATTTCTTCGTGGCGGTAATTCTTTTTATATCTCAAAACCTGAACATTTTGCGGCAATCAATGAACAATTTTCTCAGGCGAAAATTGAATGCATTGAAAATACAGGACATTGGCTGCATGGTGAAAAGCCAGATGAAGTCATTAAACATATGCAGACTTTTCTAAATTAATTTACGATTTCGCACTCAAGGCTGAAATGTTTGAGTCTGTAATTGTCCTTCATGAATGAGTTGATGCGCCATTTCAGCTGTTTTCTTTAAACCGGGCATACGATATTCAGTATGTCCAAAATCTTTAATGGATTTCCAGCGACCGCCCCAGGTTAAACCCACCGATTCTGCAATCTGGCCAAACAGTTCATAACCACGCATGGCCCATGGATCACGTTCACTAATCACCACCTTGCCATTCCGCTTAAAGGCAATATCCGCGGCCAGACCAAACTGATGATAACTTTGAAAGCCTTTGGCCTTGGTAATATTACTGTTGGTCGCCAAAGAGTTTTGCCTTTCCGGACTTCGATAACCTTCGAGTAAAACCAGCTCATAACCATGCTGTTCGCGCATAATTTTAAAAACCATCAGTAAGCGCTGTTTAAATCGCGGATTCATCTTATGCCATTTACGGTCTGCTGTGCTGATATTTGGATTTATATGAATGTCTTCAATATTCAGATTAAGGCTTTGCGCTGAAATTACAGAATGATTTGCTAAAGATTCTTCTTGTAAGGCTTCGATAATAAGCTGTTCATCAACTTCAGTTGGAGCTGTTAATATTTGCCCATCTAATAATGCATAAATCTGTGGATCAACTTTCCTTAAATATTCAGCTTCAAACCTACTTGCAGTAAGTGGCTGAGTGAAAGCGAACATTAAAATACTGGCAAATAAGCTAAATCCTGAAATCAAAATCCACCATTGCTGCAAATACCATTCAGACTGAAGATGCTCAGGCGATGCCGCCTGATGAAATTTCTGAACAAACTGTTTTGCTTGAGAAAATTGTTGTTTGCTTTGTGAAATCAAATCAAGAAAAAAATCCTGTATTCTTAATCGAAACTCGTAAGACAGCAAGGCTAACATAGCTAAGCTTAATAGAATAAAGCTGCTCAATATAATCAAAATCATCAGTTGAATGATTGATCTAATAATAATTCAAAATTTTTTTTTTATTCATCGATATAAATTTTCCAACGGCGTCATTTTTTAAGTCTTTATTTTTATAAGTGTCCATCATATTTATTTGAAAATTGAGTTAGGGTAAATGAATCGTAATATAGGCTTGTTCAGCAGGCGCGCTAATCAAATTTTGATATTGAGAAAAAACAGCAGCTTGTTCTGTTGACAAGGCATATTTAAAAACCACAAAGCTGATCACGGCAAATAATAATAAAAATATCAGAATCCAGAAAAATGGTAATTCACGATGGATAATATGTCGGATTTGATCTGGAATTGCTGAAAAAGGAGAAAAAGCAACTTTTTTACCCTTGAGATAATCAATCTGATCTCCGATACGAGCAATCAGACTATTTAAATGCTCAATAGATTCAATTCGATATTTTCCATGGAAGCCCAATAAAAGGCAATAATGATATACCTCTAATACTGCCAGACGTTGCTTATCTTTATGGCGTATTTCTTCCAGATATTCAAAGAAGCGATAACCTGCAAGTTGTGAACCAAAAAGGCTTAACTGCAAGGGACTGATCATCCAGGAATTTTGCAGATCAAAAAATCGCTCATCCTGTTGGGTGACAATTGTTTCATCTATTAAAGCGCAATAGGCATATTTTGCATCTTGAATATCTTCAGCTGAAAATTGCATCTGGCGTGCCTGATGTTCAAAACTTTTCAACATCTCCAGAATTTTTTCACGGAAAGACTCTATATTTACAGGGACATAGTGATTTTTTAACAGGAAAACAATATAGAAGCCGTCATGCAGTAAATCTACCAGACTATTCGTAGAGGTAGGGTAGGTTTCTACAGGTTGCATGGCTGTATAATCTACTCCGATTTGATCGCCATCAAAGAGTGAAAGAGGAGTGTTAGAGATTGTATTCATTAATATTTTTATCCATTCATGACAGCAATAAGTTCAATCGCGATATCCTGAAAGCCATTCGGGATATAAACACAAATCGATTCTGAATCCAGCATGCGCTGATACAGTTCATTATTGGGTTCAATCTCAAAATAATGAACGCCGGAACGTACCGGAATTGCAGTAGGCACCTGCATGAGATGCTGAACGGGTACAGCCGGTAAAGCTGCAACCACGCGTTGTTCTACATCTATAGTACTACCAATTTTAAAACGGATCGGAACATAGGCAATCAAGTCATGTGCAGGCATAACACTACTTGATACAGCAAGATATAACCGCGTATTGTGACTGATCTTATCGGTCTCCAGACTGCCAAACCAATAGGATGGGCGAGTTTCTTTTAAGCTGATACTGATATATCGATTCGAAATAATTGTATCGAGTAAATCTCTGAGAATAATATCCAGCTGATTGAAGCTGTCGTATAGATGATGATGCTGATACTGCGGCAATTGATCAATGTCATAGGCTGTTGAAAAGGTAAGTAGGGAACCACTGAGTCTTAAAAGTTCCGCATATAGCCGTTCCGGATGAATTTGTGGATACTGCAAAATATGATTTAAGGTTGCATAAGCAGTATTTAAGGCATTCACCAGCCAGAAAGAGACAATATCCCCAGAACGAAATTCAATCAGTTTCTGTTCGTTTTCACGGTTATTGGATTGAATCGTTTTAATCTTGGCCCGGATGATATTCAAAGTTCGCTTTAAATTGTCTAGCAGATATTCACAGGCCTGAATATGTAAAATTGGAGGAATGAATTTATGATCAAAAATAAAATTTCCAGAACTTTGTCGTTTGATTTGAGCAACCGGAAGATATAAATAACCATCCAGAGGCTGCTGAGGTTCTTGGCCAACTTCAAAAAGTTTAAATTCTGCCCGACGGCGTAACAGGGTGATCTCTGCAGTAGTGGCATCGGTGAATAAATCATGGGTCGAGATTAAATGTGAGTGATAACGACTAGATTGAGTGTTTTCGACATGACTTACATTTTGCTTGTTCGGCTGTAGCATTGGCAAAGCCAAATAAATTTGCATTTCACCACGCAGGTTTAAGGTATCCAGTTGTACAGGTTCTGGTAATAAATCCTGTGCAGGCGCCTGATAAATTTCACCATCTTGCCAGATCATTTCAATTTTACTTAATGCCAATATATGCATATTGAATTGAGCTTCATCAAATTGAATGGACTGGATCCCGTGAGCAAAAGGAAATGTCGCCCGAATCATATGACTCAAGCGTTGCTCATGATAGGCATCCTGTAATTGAAAATGTTGCGGTCTTAAAAATAGACCTTCGCCCCACAGTACTTTTTCTGCTTTAAACATTTTAATATTTACCACTCATTCTTGGATTCATCATTGGCATATATACCCAGTAATTCATGTACGTTTTCGATCGGATTCTCGTTCTTGATTACTTGAGCCAGCCATTCATGTAATGGCATCTGACTCCATTTAATCGTCTTTTGCAGCATGTAGCTCACTGGACTATGCGGTTCATGAGATTGAAAATATCGAGCGATGTCTTGTAATAACTGCATGGCCTGTTGACGGTTGGCCAGATGGTTTTGGGCTTGAGGTCGAAATTCTTGTATATTTTCAGGCGAGGTATTCATCACTATTATTTCAGGTATTTTGAGAGTGCCGAATTGCGGTGTATTTATTTGATCCTGAGATATTGAAGAAATATCAGTTTTATAAATGCGCTTAATACTGGAGAAGATCGATTCAAGTTGAGAATCTGTGCTCGCGTAACTCGGTGCATTTAGACCCAGTAAATGATCCAGTGTATTTTTAAGATACAGCCATTGGGTCTGAATCTCGAGAAGAAAACCTTCATTCTGGCTTAAAACTGTTTGAGAAGTTTTCAGCAACGATTGCTCAAAATGCTCCAAATCCTGAACAGTATTATTTTCAGAGTAGTCATCTTGCTGTTGTTTGAGTTTAATATTGCGTTGATGTAAGAATGCCTCATAATCACCTAAATTATAAAAAGGCGCAGAGCTGACCAAAGGCACCTGTTTCATCAGCATTGGCAGTTGCGTAATCAAACCTTGTAATAATCCAAAACGTTGATCAAGATCATCCTCTTCGATTTGAGGATGTAACGTGAACCAGTATCGCTCAAGGCTTTGCTGGGTCAACTCTAATCCTCGAGCAATTCCTTCAAAACCATAGAGATGACTCCAAGCTTCTATAAGCCAGGTATATAGACGGATATCCTTGGTTTTTTCAGTTAATAATTCAATCGTTTTATCATGTACAAGTTGCCAATCGGCCTGTTTCGGTTCCGAGACCCAGTCACCTTGCTCCAATAAAGGATCATCACGAGTTCTGGCCTTGTTAATCACATGAAAATCATTTGAAAATGAATAGTCCACACCGCACGGCTGATCGACTGAAATGTCTTGCAATAAATATTCAAATTCCAGGCTCATCTTTATTCCAATTATTATATTTTATTTGTTTTTATTTTTAGGTTACTTCAACTAGGCAGCATCTGCTTTATTGCTTTTAGAACGTACTTTTTGCGCTATTTTAACTTTCGGATCTACGCTATAAAAAATTTCATCATTCTTAATCTCAATGTGAATCAGTTTAGGAATCTTTCCCTCACTCATGGTTCTCAATATTTCTGTAGCCAAAGCAGGCAATACTGAAGCATTTAAAATATGATCAATATTGCGCGCACCACTATCAACCTCGGTACATCGGCTGAGTAGAAGTTCGAGCAAGTCCTCATTATAAGTAACCTGCGTGGCATATTGCTGCTGAATACGTTGGGTAATTTTCCCCAGTTTATGCTGAATGATCTGGATCAATAGCTCATCATGTAAAGGATAATAAGGCACAATTTGCATACGCCCTAAAAATGCCGGTTTAAATTGCTGATACAAACTTGGTTTGAACAGTTCAATTAAGCTTTTTGCATCCGGCCAGTTTTCGACGGGTTGATTTACACAAGCCTGCATAATGGCACTGGAGCCAACATTGGAGGCCAACAGGATTGTCGTATTTTTAAAATCAATTAGACGGCCTTCACCATCTTCCAGCATGCCTTTATCAAAGACCTGATAAAATAATTCCTGCACATCAGGATGAGCTTTTTCGATTTCATCTAATAAAACCACGCTATAAGGATTACGGCGTACCGCTTCAGTCAAAATGCCTCCTTGACCATAACCGACATAACCTGGAGGAGCACCTTTTAAGGAAGATACGGTATGAGCTTCCTGATATTCCGACATATTTATCGTGATCAGATGTGATTCTCCTCCATACAATTCTTGAGCCAAGGCTAGGGCAGTTTCAGTTTTCCCCACACCACTTGGGCCAAGCAATAAAAATACACCTTGCGGTTTATTCGGATCATCCAGTTTTGCTTTAGATGTCTTAATACCTTGGACCAGTTGATGCAAAGCAAAGTCCTGACCCATTACACGTTGCGATAATTTATCTTGTAATTTTAATACCTGTCGGATTTCATCATTCATCATTTTACCTACTGGAATTCCGGTCCAGTCAGAAATGATCTGATTAATCATAGGGACTGTTACACGTTCAAACACGAGTGGGTTATCAGCCTGAATCTGAGACAAACATCGCTGTAATACTTTAATTTTATTTTTATTTTCAATTTTTTTGGATTGAATCTGTAATAATTTTATTTCCTGAACCAATTGAAGTTCTTGCTGCCATTGCTGTTCTACCTGAGAAATCTCTTGTTCCAAATTTGAAATATTTTTTGATAATTCAATTAAAAGTGTCTGATGACACGGAAAATTTTGATGCTCCTGATTTAAAATCTCATGTTCTAGCCGAAAATTATGCAGTTGTGCCTGTAACTGTTCTAACTTTGCAGGTTGCGCATTCTGGCTCAAGGCAACCCGTGCCGCGGCTGTATCCAATACACTAATGGCCTTATCCGGTAATTTCCGTCCACTGATATAACGATGTGAATTACGCACCGCAGCAGTAATTGCTTCATCATCAATCTGCAACTGAAAATGCTGAGTCATGAGCGGAATCATGGCGCGCAACATATTAATTGCGACTTCTTCATTAGGTTCTTCTACCTTTATCACCTGAAAACGACGGCTGAGCGCAGCATCTTTTTCAAAATATTGTTTGTACTCCGCCCATGTAGTCGCGGCGATGGTACGCAGTTCTCCTCGTGCCAAAGCTGGTTTTAACAGATTGGCAGCATCATTCTGACCAGCCTGACCACCTGCACCAATCAGCGTATGGGCTTCATCAATAAACAAGATAACAGGATAACTGCAGGACTGAACTTCTCGAATAATTTGCTTCAGGCGATTCTCAAACTCGCCTTTTACACTCGCACCTGCTTGTAATAAGCCCAGATCCAATACATGAAGTTCTACATTTTTGAGTACATCAGGTACTTGATTATTCACAATTTTCAGGGCTAATCCTTCTACCACAGCTGTCTTACCGACTCCCGGGTCGCCGGTGAGTATTGGATTGTTCTGACGACGGCGCATCAGGATATCCAGCATCAAACGGATTTCAAACTCACGACCGATCACCGGGTCGATTTGGCCTTGGCGTGCTTTTTCAGTTAGATTAATAGTGTATTGATCAAGTGCCGATGTTTTATTTAATTTTAGCTGTGCGTTAGGTGAATCTTCTTTTACCTTAGTAAGCTGAGAATAGCTCATATTTTCAATACTTTGCTCACAGAACTCTAAAAATCGGTGCTTCAAATGATCAATTGGAAGCTGCTCAAATAAAGTAGAAGCACGAATTGTCATTTGATATAGATCAGGCGCAGTGAGCAGGGCAACCAGTAGATGTCCGCTGCGGATCATCGGATTTTGCTCTGCTGAAGCCAAAAGCCAGGCATGTTCTAATACACGAATAATGGATTTGGCAAAGATAGGTGTACGAGAATTTCCTTTAGTCATTTGCTGAATACTCTGATTCAGATCATGGGTGAGATCATCTTCGGAAATTTCATATTTTTTGAGCAATAGTTTGAGATCATTCAAGTCTGGTTGCTGTAGCAACTCTAAGAAAAAATGCTCAATTTCGATTTCATAATTTTGCTGTGTGATGCAGAAATTCGCTGCCTTCTCAAGGCATAGGCGTGCATGTTCAGATAATTTTGTAATCAAAATTTTTAAATTACTCATATTTTTCTCTTTGAGAATATACAGCCTGATATTTTTGAAATTTATAGCTATATATTTCTTATTATTAGGTTTATTTTTATTTATTTAAGTTTTTCTATGAGCAATCAAGATATATTGGCTCAAGATTTTTGGCATATTCTACTCAAGTCTATCCAAATGTCTGCATTCATTGGTCGGAATCTTACCATTTAAAAAATTACATAAAATAATTTAACAAAAACGCATTTATGTATTGACTTCCTGTGATCATTTTTTGTTAAATCCGCAACTAGATTTTTGAATTATAAAAATAGAAAAATAAATTTTGATTATAAAAATACAAAACAATAACCAAAAATTGAGGCTTATTTTGAAAAATAATCTAGGTTTTATTGTATTGCTCATCTCAGGGATGGCGCAGCTATGTTTTGCTCAAACCCATGCAGCAGAATTAAAAAAATCATGTATCAAGAGCT
The DNA here is from genome assembly GCF_024129855.1 of Acinetobacter lwoffii. Taxonomy (GTDB): domain Bacteria; phylum Pseudomonadota; class Gammaproteobacteria; order Pseudomonadales; family Moraxellaceae; genus Acinetobacter; species Acinetobacter lwoffii_L. The sequence continues at coordinate 12,873 of NZ_JAMXXC010000015.1, read as the reverse complement.
ATCCACAAGCAAAAAATGATACTGATTCAACTATCATTGATTTATACCAGCAGTTATGCGACAAGACAGCAAGAAAAAATATGCATCTGCAGCAGCAATTGTCTACCCAAATTGCCAAACGCTATGTTGAAGTCGGTGATCATCTGAAAGCGCTCAATTTAATCGAGCAATTACATCAGCAAAATTACATTCATCAGAATTTAACTGATCTGAAATTCCTGGCAGGGATCGGGATCTCTTCCCAAAGCCTAGAACAGATGCGTAGTACAGAAGTCCGTGCCTTAAATGACTTTACCTACCCACACGCCAAATCGCTGACTGAACATATTTATCTGGCACAGCCTGTAGCAAAATTTTCTGAATCTGCATCAACGACGGCGCGGAATTCAAAAGTAAAAAATACTAAAAATAAACCAAATAACCCAGTAAAACAAAGCCTAAGTCAAAACAAAAATAAAGTATCGAAAAGCAATCTAAAAAATAATACGGCTGCTATCAGTAATAAAAAAACAGAAAGTATCAGTACACGAACCCACACTCCTAGTACTAATCCATTTGGATCATTAAATAATAATTAATAAGGAAAATCATGATGGCTAAACGTGAAAGTGTACAAAAAAAATTACAGCGTATTCGACCACCACGGGTGCAATTGACCTACGATGTTGAGGTAGGTGATGGCCGTGAAGTCAAAGAGTTACCTTTTGTAGTGGGAGTTTTGGGAGATTTTTCAGCAGCGTCTGAACTTGAAAAAACCAAGCTCAAAGATAAAAAATTTATCAATGTAGACTTGGAAAATATTGATGAGGTGATGCAGTCTCTGGCGCCTCGTGCCAGTTTTCAGGTGGAAAATAGTTTGACTGAAGAGAGTGGTAAAATATCAGTAGATTTGGTTTTTAATGCAATGGATGATTTTCGGCCAGAACAGGTAGTCCAACAAGTCGAACCTTTGCGAAAACTGGTAGAAGCACGAGAACGTTTAACTGATTTACGCAATAAAATATCCAATAATGAACGTCTAGAAGATTTACTGGATGATATTTTAAAAAATACCGACCAAATCCGTAAAATGAGTATGGAGGCAGACAATGAATCACTCTAATGCTGCAACTACCACGAATGTTGCTATTGAAGAATACTCAATTCTGGACTCTATTGTTGAACGTAGTCGAATTGCGCGTAATGAAGAAGAACATGATCGGGCCAAAAGTTTGATTGGTGAGTTGGCCAAGGAAGTCATGGCCGGTACCGTTATAGTTTCAGACAATATGACCTTGGCTTTAGATAAACGCATTGCAGAAATTGATGCGCTTATTTCTACCCAGCTGAGCAAGATCATGCATCACGAGCAGTTTCAAAAAGTTGAGTCCACCTGGCGAGGGCTGTATTACTTTTGTCAGGAAACGCCATCACACTCTTTAATTAAAATTCGTATGTTGAATACGACCAAAAAAGAATTGATTAAAGATTTTCAAAGTGCCAGCGACTTTGATCAAAGTACTCTATTTAAAAAAATCTATGAAGAAGAATATGGTTCATTTGGCGGTGCGCCTTATGCGACCCTCATTGGTGACTTTGAGTTTGATCGCACACCTTCAGACCTGTATTTGCTCGAGCAGATTTCACATGTAGCATCAGCGGCACATGCACCGTTTCTCTCAGCTGCAAGTCCTTCCATGTTCGGATTGGAAACTTTTACTGATATTGATCGCCCACGCGATGTTTCTAAAATTTTTGAAACAGCTGAATATGTGCAATGGCGTTCATTCCGGGAAAGTGATGATGCTCGTTATCTGGCATTGACTATTCCACGAGTATTAGGCCGTTTACCTTATCATCCTAAAGATGGCAATACGACAGCAGGCTTTAACTATGTAGAAGAAGTTTCAGGTGAAAATCATAATGAATACCTGTGGATGAATGCTGCTTATGCTTTGGGGACGCGTTTAACCAATGCCTTTGATATGCATGGCTGGTGTGCTGCGATTCGTGGGGTTGAGGGTGGCGGTTTGGTCGAAGGTCTGCCAGTGCATACCTTTAAAACCAATGATGGAGAAATCATATTTAAGTGCCCGACTGAAATTGCGATTACGGACCGTCGTGAAAAAGAACTCAGTGATCTTGGCTTTATTCCATTAGTACATTGTAAAAATACCGATTATGCCGCGTTCTTCGGTGCCCAATCTACCCAAAAACCAAAGAAATATGATAACGATATTGCCAATGCCAATTCCGCATTATCCAGTCAGATACAGTACATTATGGCAGTCTCGCGAATCGCTCATTATTTAAAAGCAATGATGCGAGATAAGGTGGGAAGTTTTACATCTGCAGGAAATGTCGAAGCATTTCTAAACGACTGGCTGTCTCAATATGTACTTTTGGATGACGGTGCTTCACAGGAAGCCAAAGCACAGTATCCACTGCGTGAAGCTTCGATAAAAGTTGTAGAAAATCCGGATGAACCTGGACACTACAAATCTGTGGTCTTTTTGAGACCGCATTTTCAGTTAGACGAGTTGTCTGTATCTTTACGACTGGTCACTGAGTTACCGCAGTCGAGTCATTAAGACCGCTGCTAAAATTATAATAATATTTATAACAACAGGAAAATTATTAAAATGAAAGACATTTACATCCAGTTTCGCGGCAAATATAAAGTTGATGGTGAATCTCGTGATTCGGAACATAAAAGCTGGCTAGAAGCAAATTCTTGGTCGCACAACATTCGTCAGCCAAAATCTGCAACATCTTCTAGTGTAGGCGGTCATACTGCAGAACGGGTTGAACATTCCGACATGATTTTTATGAAAGATCTGGATGCAACCAGTCCAAAACTTTGGGAAGCATGTTCAGCAGGTTATACCTTCGATGAAGTACAAATCGATTTTTATCGCGCTAATGGTGACAAACGCGTTAAATACCTGCAAATTAAATTAAAACATGTACTGGTTTCTCAGGTTACTCCGATAGTAAATCAAGAAGGCGTTCCAACAGAAGCTTTTGGTTTGAAATATGCTGCAGTTGAGTGGACGTATAATCAACAAGATATTAACGGTACACAAAAGGGTGCCGTGACCAAGAAATGGTCACTATCAAATAATACTGCCTCTTATGCAGCGTAATTTGATCTTTTAGAGGCTGGTCCTGATCAGCCTCTCTCTTGATATTTATAAAAATAAATAAAATTAGACTATAACAATATGAATTTGGATCAGCTTTATCCTTACGGATTTAGAACAACATTATTTGACCGTCTCTTGTCTCAGGATACTCAAAGTTCTCAAGGCCTTTCTTTACAGGCGTTGAGAGAGTCGGTGGCTGCCGATCTCGAAGATTTATTAAATAGCCGTATGGCTAATCTGGATACGATGGTTAATGGTTATGATCAGGTCAAACGTTCAATTCTTCAATTTGGCATCATTGATTTTGTGGGGCTCTCAACAGCGAATCCAATGGACCGAGATAAAATCTGCCACTCGATTGAACAGTCTATTCACGCGCACGAACCTCGTTTAAAGCAGGTTAAAGCCGAGATGCTGATGGATGAGCATAACAGGGGAAGTCTGTGTCTAAGTATTCATGCATTCTTAAATATTTATCCCCTATATGAACCGGTAATTTTTGACGCATTCCTCAAGCCTACTACGCAACAATACGTAATTTTGTCTAAAACATCAGCAGGTGTGCTGTGATCGAAGAATTATTACCTTATTACGAAAAGCAATTACAGGAATTTGGGCAACAATCACGAGAGTTTGCCAATAAATACCCAAAAATTGCCCAACACCTTTCGTTGAATCAAGAGCAGATCGATGATCCGCATATCGAAAGATTGATTCAGGCATTTTCCCTGATTTCTGCCCGAATTGATAAAAAACTGCACGATAGTTATGAAGTATTTACACGTGCTATTTTTGAGGTGATGTTTCCACAGTACCTTAAACCTTTTCCAGCATGTTCAGTGGTCAGTTTTGACGATGCCAGTAAAATCCGACAGCTTAAAAGTAGCCAGCAGATTCCCAAGCAAACTGTATTAAAATCAAAAAGTATCCGTGGGGTACAGTGTGAATATCGTACGGCAAACCAGGTTAATTTATTACCAATCGCCTTAAAATCTGTTAATTTTAAAACGCATGCTTCGACTCATGTTCATTTAAATCGAAATGCAACCTTGAGCTTTGGTTTTGAAATTTTTAACCAGCAGCAGCGACTGTTGGAACAACAGAAATTACCTATTTATCTGGATGCAATTTCCAGTGTTCCATTGCAAATTCTGGATTGTATTTTTAAACCGGAGACGGGTTTTTCTGTAATAGCTCATAATCAAGAGATTGATTTTCAAAATCCTTTTGAACTGATGGGATTTACTGAAGCGGAAAGTGCGCTGCCAGTTGATCAACATACTCATCATGCCTATCGTTTATTAATCGAGTATTTTTGCTTTCCAGAAAAATTTAATTTTCTTAACCTCAATCTGAGTTTTTTAAAAGAATTAAATATAGAAACTACAGACTTTGAGCTACACATTCATTTTAAAATAAACCTGAATGATCAAGTCGTGGTCAGAGATTATTCAGAATTAAATAGCGCTAATTTCAAATTATTTGCGACACCAGTTATAAATTTATTCCCTAAGCAGGCTGAACCGCAGAAAATTGATCATTTTCGCCTAGAGTATCCATTAATGAGTGATGTCCATCATCCTGAGTATTTTCAGGTGTATGCGATCACCGAAATGAAGTTATTGAGAGAGAAAAGCGAGAACAGTCAAACGACCTATCCCGTATTACCTTTTTTTGCCATGAGTCATTATCATCAGGCCGATATACAATTTTATTATCACCTGTTGCCTGAGCAGAATAATAACAAGCATATAGGACTGAAATATTCGATTATTTCCAAATTTTTAGAACCACAGAAAATTTCATCAGACTTTATCAGTATGCAGTTGTTATGCAGCAATCGGGATTTGCCTTATGAAAGTTATCATAAAGATCAGAATAGCTTATCTCTCAATGACAATAGTTTAGCACGTAAAGCCGTGTTATTGAAAAGACCCAATTTACCTTATTGTTTTGATCAAAATCAGCAAGAACAGTGGCGAATTATCTCGCATTTATCATTGAATAATCTGTCTTTAATGAAAGCAAATGCAGTCAGTCACATTAAGGAATTACTCGAACTGTATAACTTGCCGCAATCCAAAGACAACCGGCTAATTATTAATTCAATTCAATCGATCCAGTTTTCTTTGACCCAGAAGTTGCGTGAGCATAAACCATTTCCACTTTTTGTACGGGGTGTCAAAGTTGAAATTCAGATCGATACAGAAGTCTTTAGAGGAGCCAGTCTGTATATCTTTGTGCAACTTTTAAATCACATTTTTAATTTGAAAGTTCAAATGAATAGCTATGTGGATATGCACGTCATTGATTCAAAGTCAAAACAGGAGTTATACCAATGCATACAGAATGTTGGTGGCAAAAGACTTCTGTAGTTGATCGGCTCTTTCAGCAGCCGACCAGCTTTGAATTTATTCAAGCCACGCGATTATTAAGACATGCACCTGAACGAAACAGACATCAAGAATGGAGTAAATCATTTCAATTTATTAGTTCACTCAATCTTAATTTTCCGACTTCTGAAATTGAATCATTGCAATGTGAAGATCATAAAGTGCAGATGACCAATTTAATCGTAGGGTTGACTGGCGTACAGGGCGTATTACCTTATATCTATACAAATAAAATTAAACAGAGTACCCGGGCACACAGAGAAGAAAGCTTACACTTTCTCGGACTATTTAATCATAAATTAACCGCCCAATATGTCGATGCCTGTTTGAACTATCATTTACCAATGCGTTATGAAGTTGAGCAGGAAAATCATTATCTGAATATGCTTCATGCTTTGAGTGGCTATAGCAGTCAACAACATGAACAGCAACCTATAGATGATTATTTTGCTGAGTTTTCAGGCTTGATGCAGGGGCAAAATAATACCCATTATGCTTTAAGCAGCATATTGTCCTGTATTTTTAAATATCAATTTGAGATTAATGAGTTTATTCCGGAAAGCTTTCAACTGAATGATCAGCAAAAAAGCAGTTTAGGAGCTTCGCAACCAATTTTATTGGGAATCAACAGCTTCTGTGGAGAAACCATTCAGCAAGTTGATGAAAAAATTGAAATTGTTATTGGTCCATTAAAACGTGAAGACTATCTAAAATTTTTATCTGAAGGAATACATAGCGCCAAATTGAAAGAGTTACTTCAAACCTGGTGTAGCCCGACCATGTTAGTGGATCTTCGGTTGATTCTAGACAGAGATGAATTATATCCAGCCCAACTCAGAGAAGTACATTCGATGGGGCTGGCCAGAGGAGCCTTATTAATGCCGAATCAGGCAATCCACCATGCGGAAACCTGCTATAGCCTGATAGGAAAAATGTCATGATTAAGCATATTATTCGGACTGTTATAGTTTTATTCATTATAAACAGTTCTCTTATCATTTATTACTGGCGAGATACTCAATACGATCCATCAAATATCGATTTCCTATTATATTTTGGAATTTTACCTTTGTTAATTTGCTTGTTGTTATTAACACCTTATTTTATTTATAAAGCTTTAAAATCCTATAAACAAAGACAGCAAGAACAAAAGGATAGGGCTCATAAATCTCTTCAAGCACAGCAGCAAGAATTAGAGAATAAAGAAGAATTGTATCAAGCGATTGAGAATTACAAACTTAATATTTTTTCAGCTGCCGCCTGGCACAGTTTTGGCAAAAATGCAGAGATCTTGCAGCACATGAAGCAGTTCAAAAGTCCTGAGCTGGACTCAGAACTGCTAAATCGTTTTAGTCTACCTATATTGACATATCGTATTCATGCTGTGGACCGCTTACTCGAAGAAAACGGGACTAGCGAAGAAATGCTTCCAACATTACAGGAACAACGAATTCAACAGTTGATTCAACAACAACTCGAACAGCATGAAGAAAGTCTGAGCTTAATTTCAGAACAGTTAAAACGTTCAGCACTATTTTATGATCACGAACTGGCTTATGAATATCGAATGCATCCGGGATGGATACAGGAGAACTACTGTGAAGATGAAGGAAATATTGCCTCTAATCTAATAGCAGTAAGCAGATTAAATAGGTTGAATCTGCATATTTTATTGGCGGATCATATGACTGGGGAGTGGAGTGATCTCTATCAAGAGCAGCTTATAGGTCAAATTCAACAAAAATATGCATTGCTGCCTGCCCAAATTCATATCAATTTTCACTTTCTGCCTGCTGATCATGCTTATTCAGCTTTGCTGGAGCTATTACAGGAAATTTCAGGTCAATCACATGAGATCAGCTTGATCATTATGGCGGATTCTGAAATTGATCAGGATTGTCTGGATCAGCAATTTTGGCAAAATGAAGAGTATATTGCTGCAGAATATACTGCCAGCTGGTGTTTATCCGCACATGACTTAGAGGTTGAGGGGATGATGCCTTCACGAATATTGACTCTCAGTAAGTACGTCACTGACCTATATGCGTACTTGGGTCAGAATCAGGTTGATCTGTCCTATCAGCTGGAACAGGCACATCCTTTTTTAGTTTTCTTAGATGAAGCCACTCAGTCTAAAACAATGAAAATAATACAAGAAAAATTTACTAATATTGATTTTGAGCCGGAGCATACCATTTATCCTCAAAGCTATTTGGGGCATACCCAACAATTGGCAGCAGTTTTTGCAGCGATGATGTCATCATATCTATACGACAATGTCATTACAATAAGCTATAGCACACAACAAGAATCAAGCTATTTATGTTTTAAAAATAAAGAAAGTGATCAACTGAATGAAATCTCATTAGTAGCCTAACTATTTATAAAAATTAAAGAAAAAAGAGATAAAAGTGAATACATTATTTTATACAGTCCTGGGGTATGTCTGGCAGTACATTAGCAACCCTAAAACAATGATGGCCTTATCCTTTTTAGTGGTCATTATTTCTATAAAAAATACGGTTTCTGATCGCATTTTCTGGATATTGCTGACCGTCTATGTCGCCATATTAATAGGCTGGGGGATTTATACACTTATCCGGTGTTATCTGCATACTAAAAAGGGTGAAGAAATCGAGACTGCCTTATCTCAAGGTTTTGCAGCTGAAAGCAAATACAATAATAAAGAAGAACTTCAGCAGATCAGTCAGCAAGTCAAACAATCTATTCAGCTGATTCGTAAGTCAAAATTAGGCGATCGTAAGGGTCACGCGGCACTGTATGAACTTCCTTGGTATATGGTCATCGGTAACCCGGCGGCTGGGAAAAGCTCGGCGATTTATGATTCCGGTTTGCGGTTTCCTTTTGAAGAAACTCATCAGAAAATGGTCTCTGCCGGACTTAGCGGAACTCGAAACTGTGACTGGTTTTTTTCAACTCAGGGTATTTTCCTGGATACAGCCGGACGCTATTCAGTCTATCCGGAGGACCATTCTGAATGGTTAGGCTTTTTAAATATTCTCAAGAAAAATCGTTCTAAAGTGCCAGTGAATGGTCTTATTGTGATCGTAAGTATCGCTGAGTTGGTCAACCAGAGTCCGGAGAAATCTCTACAACTGGCCAAGAACCTGCGTGCCCGTATCCAAGACCTGACTGAACGTCTAGAAGTTTTTGCGCCAGTCTATCTGGTATTCTCCAAGATGGACCTGATTGCCGGCTTCACGGATTTTTTTGATTGTTATCATGGACAAGAATTGGATCAGGTTTGGGGCGCAACGTTGGCTTATCAACCAGACTCGAGTGCAAATGCTGTTCAGCTATTTGAAAAGCATTATGGCATTTTATATGAGGGTCTGAAAAATGTAAGTATGACCCATTTAACCCGTCGGCATTCACAGCATATTTCACCCAGTGTAATGACCTTTCCACTGGAATTTAAGAGTCTCAAACCGGTATTAAGAACCTTTATTTCCACTTTATTTCAAGACAATCCTTATCAGTTTAAACCGGTTTTTCGTGGATTTTATTTTACCAGCGCCTTACAGGAAGGCTCCATTGAAAGTCCAATGACAGAACAGATTGCTGAGGACTTTCATCTGATCCGCAGCGATAATCATGATCTTGGCCTGTCTAAAGAGTCTGTATCACAGAATCATGGTTATTTTCTGAAAGGTTTATTTTCTGAAGTGATTCTTAAAGATAAAAATCTGGTGAAGCAGCATATTAATCCGGCACGAAAACGCCGACGCTTTATGGCTTTTACTGGTGCTTTACTTACTGTATCGATGGTGTTGAGTCTGTGGGTGTGGTCTTATCGAAATAATCAGCAATTAATGGAAGAAGTTCAGGCGGACCTGAATAAGGTCGTACAGATGCAGAAACAGTCAGGAACGGAGCTGGTCACACAAATCGATGCATTATTAATTTTGCAAGCTCATCTACAACAGTTAGATCAATTTGATCAGAAGCGCCCATTAAAATACAGTTTTGGTCTATATCAAGGACAACAGATCAGGGAGAAACTGCAAGCTGAATATTTGAAAGGAATTGAGCAATTAGTATTGCAGCCCAGCCAGCAAAATATTGCAGAATATCTACAACGGGTAAAAAGCAATGCAGCAGTTCTTAAAGAAAATCATATTCATGTGCAAATTAATCCGACTGCACAAGTTCAGCAACTCGCATTAGAACCATCTGACCAAAATCCGCAAGATGCTTATAATGCACTTAAAACATATCTGATGTTGAGTAACCGTAAATCTATAGATTCCAGTCATCTCAGCGATCAGTTGACACGTTTTTGGCGGACTTGGCTGGATCAGCATCGTGGTCAGCTGCCACGTGCTGAAATGCTGCAAAAGGCCGAGCAGTTACTTAGCTATGCCATGACACTGACAGATTCGAGTTCATTTCCCCAGCTGGATTCCGATACTGTTCTGGTTGAACAGACTCGCCAGGTTTTAACCGCGATGATGACCGGAGTGTCTGCACGAGATCGTGTATATAACAAAATTAAAATGCGGGCTTTGGTACGTTTTCCTGCATTAACGATCAAACAGATGGTCGGGGAGAATGCTCAGACAACCATGTTGGGAAGTTATGCCTTACCCGGTTTTTATAGCTATCAAGCCTGGAACGAATATGTACAACCTGCCATAGAAACCGCGGCGCAAAGCCCAACTGAAAGTAAAGATTGGGTACTTAATACATCACAGTCTGATGATTTGAGTTTTAGTGGCAGTCCTGAACAAATTCGACGCCAGCTGACTGAAATGTATAAAAAAGAATATATCAGCGAATGGCGTAAATTCTTGGGTGCCATTTATTATGCCAAGGCCGGTGACTTTAATCAGCAAACATATCAGATAGATATTCTTGGCGAACCAGAAAACTCACCGATTCGTAAAGTCATACAACGGGTAGCGCAAGAAACCAGCTGGGATAATCCAATGGTACAAGCTGAGTTGGCGGTTCCACAAAAAGGTTTTATTGCCTGGTTTAAACGCAAGATATTGCAACGTCATGATGGCAAGTTGGCACAGAATTCTGCATCGACTTTCTCTCAGGGGATGATTGCCAAAGACTTTCAGATCTTCTACCAGATTGTACGTACACGAGATGATTTGCAGAACCGGTCGCTGCTGGATGAGTATATGCAATCTCTGACCAAGATACGGAGTCGCTTTAATGATCTAAAAAGTTCTGGAGATATTGGTCCGGCGAGCATGATGCTCCTTAAGCAGACCGTTGATGAGCAGAATTCTATCTTTAATATCACTCAAAAGTTTGTGGATGAGAAAATGTCGGTAGGAACCCATGAGCTGGATCAACAGCTGATTAAAAAGTTGTTTAGTGTTCCTCTAACACGTTCCTTTGAAAGTCTGATGCTTCCGGCACAAGCTGAAATGAACGAACTCTGGCTAATACAGGCCTATCAACCATTTAATGCAAATTTATCGCAAAAATATCCGTTTAGCAGTCAAGGTAGCTTACAGGCAACCTCTCAAGAAATTAATCAGATTTTTGGTGAAAATGGCAGTATTTCCCGTTTTGTCAAAGAGCATCTTGATCCCTTAGTGATCCGTCGTGGCTATAGCTTAAGCTCGAAAACCTGGCAAGATTTAGGGCTTAATCTAAATCCTGTGTTTGTTGCAAACTTTCAAAATTATGTCGCGCCTGTGAATGGTATGGCAACTGGTGAGTTAAATAATACCAGTCGTCAGGCAGTGAGCCCCAATCAATCTAATTTCCAGTTTTACCCACTGGAACAGGCTCATTTATTGGCTTATACCATTGATATTGATGGACAAAGAATGCTATTTGAAAACGGAATTCAACAATGGGTGAATTTTATCTGGCCAAATTCCGGCGCAATTCCAGGCGCACGGATTACGGTGATTGATTTGGAAGGGAAGACCCATACCATTTTTGATGAGCCTGGGGAATATGGAATCAACCGTTTGATTGATAGTGCTCAGCGTACACAAAAAGGCAATATTTTTGAGATGGTCTGGCGCAGTAAAGAGAATCCTGAACTATTTGTGAAGACCAATTTTCGTTTGGTGAGTGGGAATAATGCAAGTTCTATCGGAAGTAATCCAAGTTATAGCAATTTGCAGTTGGTGGATCAGGTTGTTTCGAATAAAGTAGTGAGAGTTGTCGCAGCACAGAATACGATGATGTCAGGAAAAACAGCTCATACAACTAGGACGACTGCTGCAAACACAGGAACTTCAATGCCATGACCTTGATCAATCAATTATATTGTAAATGGATCACGTGGGTGAATTGATATGAATTAAAAACAACTAATTTTAATGTAGAAAATAACTCAAGGTTGGCGACACTAGAATAGTCTTTAACTGCAAATCAGATGAGCCTGACTCAAGGCATTAAATTGATTAAATAAACATTTATAGAAGCATAAAATGAAAATAAAAAATAAATACTTAAAGTTAAATAAAATCATCATTTTATCCTGTTTTTCAATTGGTTTTAATGTGCATGCACAACCTGTAATTGCTGAAGGTACTGTATCGAATAACAATAGCAAGCAAGCTATTTTGGCGAAATTGTATTCAACTTATGGTAAGGAAAATGTGGTGGATCGCATTCAGATCCGCCAAGTAGTGGCACCAACGAATTGGTCGAATATAGTCATTGATGTGATTAATGAAGACCTTAAAAAGGTTAAACAGGGAACCTTAACGGTTAAAGGTTCTGATATTCAGCTAACGGGTAAAGTATCAAATTCTTATGAAATTCAGGATACTACAGAGAAATTTAAGGGTTTAACACCCGAAAATTACCGCTTAAATGCACAGCTTTCAGTCAATCAGGCAGAACAGCAGATTATTGATGCTGCATTAAAGAACCGGACTATTGAATTTGAATCTGGCAGTGCAGTATTAGCAGCCTCAGGTATACAAATTCTGGATGAAATGGTCACTGCCTTAAATAAGGTTAGTGGAAAAAAGATACGTATTATTGGACATACGGATAGTTCAGGCGATCCTTATAAAAATCTTATGTTAAGTCAGCAACGTGCAGAAACAGTGAAAGCTTATTTAATCGCAAAAAATGTTCCAGCGCATTTACTGAGTACTAAAGGTTCAGGTTCAAGTAAGCCTATGGCGGAGAATACAACAGCTGAGGGTCGCAAGAAAAATCGTCGGATTGAATTTGAAGTGCTTTAACGCTGAAGTTGCTTGAGCAGCAGCTATAAAAGTATATGGTGAATGACTTATATGAGTATATCAATCATTGTTATTCACCAATTAAAATGTCTATGCGATAAACCATTTAAAATGTCCTGTTTTTAACCACAAGAGTCAAGCACAGGATTTAACTTTCTT
>NZ_JAMXXC010000014.1:0-77156 GCF_024129855.1 Acinetobacter lwoffii | reverse complement strand
CCAGTTGTGCTGGCGACCATAGCAAGAGTGAACCACCTGATCCCTTCCCGAACTCAGAAGTGAAACCTCTTAGCGCTGATGGTAGTGTGGGATTACCCATGTGAGAGTAAGTCATCGCCAGCTCATTATTCGAAACACCCCCTGTCAAATGATAGGGGGTGTTTTTTTATGCGTGGGTTTTGGTCAAATAGCTCTTGGAATTGTTGAATATTGATTAAAAACTAGACTCATGGGTTTAGATTTTTAAGGAATAAGTAAGACTTTAGTCGGATATTGCATGAAAAGTAGCTGTGTTGAACTAAGTTGTTGCGAAGACATGGCGATAAGAATCATTAAAAATAATAAATAAGAGTTAGGGTCATGTGTCGTGCTGAAAACAACGAAAAAAACTCACAGGAGGTGAGTAAAAATGGCAGAAAACATGAAGCGAGTAGCAAACACTGTAAGTGTGAATGATGTGATTGATCAGGCAAAATTCACTAAATTTCACTTAAGCATTGTATTATGGTGTTTGTTTATTGTCCTATTTGACGGATATGATTTAGCAATTAACGGTGTCGTTCTGCCTCTACTTATGCAAGAGTGGGGCATGAGTGCTGTTCAAGCAGGCATGCTTGCAAGTACAGCACTCGCTGGCATGATGTTTGGAGCCATGCTGTTTGGGATGCTTGCAGACAAAATTGGTCGTAAAAAAGTTATCTTGATTTGTGTTTCTTTATTTAGTGCTTTTACATTTTTAGGTGGATTTACCACTAATCCAACAGAATTTGGTATTTTACGTTTTATTGCTGGTTTAGGGATTGGTGGTGTATTACCAAACTTAGTCGCTTTAACGTCTGAATATGCACCTAAACGTTTAAAAAGCACACTGGTAACCACCATGTTTAGTGGTTATGCGGTGGGCGGTATTATGGCTGCATTATGCGGTACATGGTTTACACCAAGTTTTGGTTGGGAAATTATGTTCTTCATTGCAGGTATTCCATTACTTTTTGTTCCATTTTTTTGGAAGTTCTTACCTGAGTCTTTAACTTTCCTAGTTAAAGAACAAAAAGTGAATGAAGCACGTCGTTTTATAAAGCAAGTCGAGCCAACTGCAGACATACAAGAAGATACTGAACTGGTTCTAGCTAGCGCTGATCAGACCCAAAGTGCATCAGTAAAAGCTTTATTTACAGAAAATCGTGCCACAGGAACATTCTTATTTTGGATTGCTTTCTTTATGTGCTTACTCATGCTTTACGCACTTGGAAGCTGGCTACCAAAACTGATGATGGCAGCGGGATATTCTTTAGGTAGCAGTTTAATGTTCTTATTAGCACTGAATATTGGTGCCGTGATCGGAACCATTAGCGGTGGTATTTTGGCAGACCGTTTTGACTTTAAACCTGTTCTTATGAGTATGTTAACTGTCGGTGTACTATCTCTGGTTGGTTTGGGCTTTAATTCTCCAACCCCTGTTATTTATTTACTTGTGAGTTTAGCAGGTGCCTCATCTATTGGTACCAGTATCTTGTTATATAGCTATGTTGCTCAATACTATCCTGTTGCAGTACGTTCTACTGGTATTGGTTGGGCTTCTGCTGTAGGGCGTACAGGTGCAATTGTTGGCCCAATCGTGATTGGTATGCTACTTGGTATGGAGTTACCACATAAATGGAACTTTATCGCGGTAGCAATGCCAGGTATTATTGGTATCATCGCTATTTCAATGATTCGTAAGCCACAACCTGGTCGCGTGATGGTGAAAAAATTAAAAACAGCCAAAATTTAAACTCTCGTAATTAACCTACTCAGTTAAAAAAGCTCCTTACTTAAAGGGGCTTTTTCATATCTTTAGTATGAAATTAAATCAATATTCAATTGGTCAAAAGAATAAGCGGATTAATAGAGCTTAAATATTGGGCGAATTAAAAAATAAACATCAATTATTCAAAAGTTTATATTAATAATAGTGTGACATATCACGCAAATAAATGACATTTCCGAGAGCATAGCAGAATATCAATTAGTCTTATTGTGCCTTAAATCCTGCTTGCGTATATTGCCTGACATTGAAGATTGACTTCAGTCTTCAACAAGATGTTATGGACAAGTACTCATGGGAGATGAGAACGATGACAACGGAAAAAATAGATGTAAATTCTGTAGTCGATAATGCGAAATTCACGCCTTTCCACTTCAATGTAGTTGCTTGGTGTTTACTCATTATCTTATTTGATGGCTATGATCTCGCAATCAATGGTGTAGTTTTACCGTTATTGATGCAAGACTGGGGCTTAAGTGCAGTGCAGGCCGGAATGCTTGCAAGTACCGCACTGGCCGGCATGATGTTTGGTGCGATGATCTTTGGTTCCCTAGCGGACAAGATCGGTCGTAAGAAAGTGATCATGATCTGTATTGTATTATTTAGTGGTTTAACTTTTGCTGGCGGCTTTGCTTCAAACCCAACCGAATTCGGTATTTTACGTTTCCTTGCCGGTCTTGGTATTGGTGGCGTAATGCCAAACCTGGTGGCATTGACTTCGGAATATGCCCCACAAAAAATGCGTAGTACCCTGGTGACCACCATGTTTAGTGGTTATGCGGTCGGTGGCGTAATGGCTGCGTTATTGGGTTCATGGTTTACCCCAAGTTTTGGTTGGCAAATCATGTTCTTTATCGCGGGTATTCCACTGTTTTTATTGCCGGTAATCTGGAAATTCCTGCCTGAATCGCTTGCATTTATTGTGAAGCAGAACAAGCAGCCAGAAGCTCGTCGTATTGTACGTCGCTTGGCGCCAAATCTGACTGTTACCGAGAATACGACTTTCACTTTGCCACAGGAAAATGTGCCTGAAGCAGCCAACGTGGTGAGCTTGTTCCGTCGTGGTCGTGCGGTCAATACTTTACTATTCTGGGTCGCGTTCTTCACTTGTCTGTTAACCATGTATGCACTGAGCAGCTGGTTACCGAAGTTAATGATGGCAGCGGGCTACTCGATGGACAACAGCTTGATGTTCATGATGGTGATGAACGTTGGTGCGGTTGTGGGTATTGTCGGTGGTGGTATTCTGGCGGATCGTTTCCACCTGAAACCGGTACTGATGGTTCTGGGCATGATGGGTGCGATTGTAATGAGCTCAATGGGCTTTGCATCTAACCAGTTCTTGCTTTACATTTTGGTGTTCCTGGCTGGTGCAGCGTCAATTGGTTCGCAAATGTTGCTGTATAGCTATGTGGCGCAGTTCTACCCACTTGCAGTACGTTCAACAGGTATTGGCTGGTCTTCTGCGATTGGTCGTATGGGCGCGATTGTAGGCCCAATCCTGATTGGTGGCTTACTGGGTATGAACCTGCCTGCTTACTTCAACTTTATGGCAGTCGGTTTGCCGGTGCTGATCACTGCAATTGCGGTTGCCTTGATCATGCATGACGATGAATCTGAAAAGATTGGTTCAGTCGAGCCAGCAGTGTCTAAAGCTTAAGAATTTGAGTTTTAAAAAGAAGCCTCCGAAAGGGGGCTTTTTTATAAGAGGTATACTATTTAGAATGATATATACACTTTAAATTTAATAAATTTTATGAATAGAAGTAAAGCTAAAAGAATATTGCAAAGAATGGTTAACTCATTGTTTAAGTTGCAAGCTTTCGTAAAGATAAATAGCTTTAATGATATAAAAAATCTTGATGATTATTTTGGACAAGAGCTGACTTTATCAAAAGAAAAAACAATTTTCATTACTACTGATACAAGAAACACTTTAAGGTCCATCACCAGTGAATTGATTGTTTATTATGATTTAGAAGATTACATCACTTTTTCTGAGATTTTCTCTAATGTTAAAAAAATATATGCTGACTATATCCTGAATAAAAAATCTCCAGAAAATATGATAGATGATGTCTATGAGTTATCAAAGAAAGAAATAAGAGTATTTAATAATATTAACTGCTGTGAAGGTATAAAGCTTAACGGCATAGAACAATTAAACTGTGGAGAATATAAAATAATTTCTTCTGATTTTTCAACATTTCTTAAAGCCTATGGAAAAGAAGAAGCTGATTTTTATGAGATGATGAAAGATTATCTATGGATTTGTGGAAGTGAAACAGGAAGTAAGAAGCAGGTAGAATATAAATTTGATTACAAAGCTAATCTAATTACTAGTTTTTTGAGTATCTGTTTGCAAACTATAAATAAAAAATCAATATTAAATTATAGGATTCAAGCTTTAAATTCTTCTTCTAGCCATAAATCTCGTAACCTTCGTTTACAGTGGGCAAACGAAAGTCAATATGGAAGTTTTTCTTATTCATTTCCTAAATTTTCCAATGCTGAAATTGATTTAGAAATATTAAAATACTTTAAAACCAATTTATTCTTTGATGAGTTTTTTACTATTTTAGAAAAAGAATTAAAAACCGAAGTAGAAGATGCGATTATTAAATCTGTATATTGGTTTTGTGAAGCTACAAAAGATAATAATGATACTATGAAATTTATTAAATTATGGTCATGTATTGAGTGCTTCTTCTCTATTACACAAGATGAAATATCTGAATCAAATGCAAAAGGTCTTGCCTGTATATTGGTATATGGTGGTTATCGAATCCATGATATTGAAAATTATAGAGAGGTAAAATCTAAAATTAAAAAAATGTATAAGAAAAGATCTAAAGCTTTACATAGAGCATATTGGTCTGACATAGAAGCTAACGATGTAGTGGAGTTAGCAGATTGGACTGCTTGGTTGATTATCAGTATTTTAGGTTTAGCAGTTGTAGGTAACTATACAAGACTGTCCCAAATTAAAGAACAGACCGTCAGATTAGATAATATTCATAATGAAATACAATAGAAATTAACTTTTTGACATTGTAAAATATTTATTAATAAATAATAAATTTGATCTCATTATGAAACTCAATTCAATCTCCCCAATCCCTGAAGATGATGACGAACTGCATCTTCCTGAACTGGTGTACTGGGCATCTTTAGGCGATGTTGAACAGGTCGAGCAGGCGCTACACGAAGGTCTGGACGTCAACTCCGCCGATGAAGAAGGCTATAGCGCCTTACAGGCTGCCGCTGAAAATGATCATCTGGAAGTGGTCAAACTCTTGGTCAGCAAAGGCGCAGATATTGCGCATCGTAGTCCAAATACTGCTTTAGAACTGGCAGAAATGGCCGGCAATAAAGAGGTGGTGGCTTATCTGAAAAGTCTGGCCGGTGGTGTCTGAATATAAAAAAAGAACCTCAATGCTGAGGTTCTTTTTTTATGGTATGAGCTTAGGCAGCATCGCCTTCAAGTTCTTTTAAAATCGCTTCATTGAAAGCCGGCAAATCGTCCGGATTGCGTGAAGTAATCAGTACCCAGTCACCGGTATTGCAGCGATGAACTTCTTCATCGACCCATTTCCCGCCGGCATTTTCCAGATCCAGCTTGATGCTCTTATAGGAAGTCAGATTCTTGTCTTTGATACGCTGTGCATCAATCAAAGTCCATGGCCCATGACAGATCGCGGCAATCGGTTTGTGATTGTCGGCAAAATGCTGAATGATTTTTTGCGCATCCTGATTGATTCTCAAGGTATCCGCGTTGACTGTACCGCCGGGAATCACCAAAAGATCATAATCATTCAGATCGACGTGTTCAAGACTGGTATCCGGCGTATATTGGGTGGCAGCTTTGGTATCACCTTTGACCGTCGCGACATCTTCATTTTTTTCGGCAGCATGAATCACTTCAAAACCTTTGGACTTTAGAAAATTTAAAGGCTCAGTGAGTTCATCATGTTCAATGCCTTGATTGGATGTAATAAAGAGGACCTTTTTTACCATGATTGCTGTTCCCAAAAAATGTGAGGATTTTTAGCTTAACAACAAGGGGATTCTTACAATGTTGGAGTTTTAGCTCGGAACTGTTAAGCAATGATAAATAAAATAATAGGCAGAAAAAAAAGCCCCGACATCCTGTCGGGGCTTTTTCGTATCTCGTGATTTAGGTATAACTCCTGTCGTACCTCACGTCCTGGTGTTGCGATGTTATTCTTGTTTTTAGGTCTTCTGGAGCATCCTGCTCTCTATGTTTATAAAGTAATACACATCCCGGTGGCGCACTAGCAGCAGATTGCGGTTATTGCTGTACGCTTTGGCTTACATCAGCGCAGAGAAATTAAACTGTGCAAACTTAACCGGTTGTATTGCATTAAAAATGTATATCTAAGCCGATATAAGGGCCTTTAAATTCCAGCTGTAAGTCTGGACGTTGATCCTGTTCAAAATCTACCTGCATGAGGCGATAACCGATTTTGGCACCGACATCGACCAGCAGATTATCAATGAAATCATATTGCAATTCTGCCTGTACGTCGGTTTTTCGGGTATCGCTGCCGCGACTGTAAACCGCTTCTGCTTTGGCACTCATACCGGTAAAGGGCAATTTAACCCCGGCTGTTGCATAGAGCAGTGGGCTATATTCATCCAGATCGTATTGCGTGAAAGCGCCGGCAGTCCGGTTTTCCACCGTACCATCCAGATTGGTTAAACCTGCACCTATATCCGCATGCACAATGGTATCCAGCAATTCGTAATACAGAATATAGTCAATATTGTTCAGCTCGATATCTGAGGCATTGACAGGAGAACTCTGTTCGCTGGTGCTGTCCAGATTGACGTATTTAATCTTGGCATTTGGTAACAATGGCACAGGATGTTCTACAGCGACAGATAGCTGCGCTGTACCTTGTCGATCTAGCTCATGCTTGAAATTGTTATCCTGACTATAGCCGTCAAAATCCCAGTAACTGAGATCTGCTTTCACGCCGATTATATCTGCATGACTGAGCGTACTGAGTCCAAAACCGAAGAATAAGGTGGTGAGTATTTTTGCGCGCATGGCTCTATTCCCTAAAGCTTTATTAAAATTGGAGGTGTCTGGTTACTTAAAAACATCTTCTTAATATGGAGTAGCAAGTGCATGATATAGAGAATTTCAAAAATGTATATCCTTGGATTTTGCAGGACAATAAGATGGTAGCGAGAAGCACACAACAAACGAAAGAGTATGCATTATATGTCGCCGGTCAGGCCGTTCAGACGGGTGAATGGTTAGAGGTCAAACATAAATATAACCACGAACTGTATGCCCGTGTCGCCTTGGCTGATGCCAATACACTGGAACAGGCGATTCAGTCTGCCGTAGATGCTGAAGCCGAAATGGCTGCCTTGGAGCCGTTTCAGAAACAGAAAATTCTGCTGCATTGCGTACGCCGTTTTCGTGAGATTCATGAAGAACTGACCGAAATTCTGATTGCAGAAGGGGGCAAACCGCGTAAAGCAGCTGAAGCCGAAGTTGAGCGTCTGATTAATACCTTTCAGATTGCCGCAGATGCCGTGACCCAGGTTGATCAGGGACGTATGCTGCCTTTGGCCGTGACTGCGGCAGCATCCGGTTATCGGGGCATTGTAAAACAGGTGCCGATTGGTGCAGTGTCTTTGATTAGTCCGTTTAATTTTCCTTTAAACCTGACCGCGCATAAAATTGCTCCTGCGATTGCAGCCGGTTGTCCCTTTGTACTGAAACCACCTAGCCTGACCCCGATTTCTGCCTTAAAAATTGCTGAAATTCTGGCGGAAACCGATTTACCGCGAGGTGCGTTTTCGGTATTGCCCTGTCCGCGAGAGCTGGCTGATCTACTGGTCACCGATGAGCGTTTTAAATTACTCAGTTTTACCGGTTCCGATGCCGTTGGTTGGGATATGAAAGCGCGTGCCGGTCGTAAAAAAGTGGTCTTGGAACTGGGTGGCAATGCTGCTGTCATGATTGAGCCGGATACCGAAATTAATGATGCCTTGATTAACCGTTTGATTGGTGGGGCGTATAACCATGCCGGACAGGTGTGTATCAGTGTGCAACGCATTCTGGTGCATCAGCAGATTTATGCTGAAGTGAAGGACAAACTGCTGGCAAAACTGAAAACGATTAAAGCCGCTGATCCGAATTTAAGCACAACGCTGGTCGGCCCGATGATCAAGGAAGATGAAGCCAAGCGCCTAAAAAAATGGCTGGATAAAGCCGTGAAAAAAGATGCGAAAATCCTGATTGGAGGTGAATTGAATGGCGTGATGTTCGCACCGACTTTGCTGGAAAATGTAGACCACAGTCTGGAAATCTATCGTGATGAAGCCTTTGGCCCGGTGGCAATTCTGGAAGCGTATGCTGATTTCGAATCCGGTATTGCCTGTATCAACCGCAGCCGTTTTGGCTTGCAAGCTGGAGTGTATACTCAGAATCTGAACAAGATGCTGTATGCCTGGGATCATCTGCATGTGGGCGGTGTCATCATCAATGATATTCCATCTTTCCGAGTCGATAACATGCCTTATGGCGGGGTTAAAGATTCAGGTCTGGGCCGTGAAGGGATTCAGTCAGCCATTCGCGACATGCAGGAAGAGCGCATGCTGGTGATTAAAGCCTAAGTTCAGAATATTCATCGCTTCGATATCACAGGTGGCTGGTTTTTAAATCTGCTTGTGATATCTGAGCCGGTTTTTAAAGAGGTTAAAGTTCCATGAGAGACTTTGATTTCCCATATCACAGCTTGGTCACGCGCCTTACTATAAGCTGTTTCATCGTCCAATAATGATCTAAAAACAGATGCTGGATTAGAGTCTTGCAATACATTTTTTAAAACAGCGACCCTGTAGTAAAACTTAAGAAAAAATATATTCCAAAAAGTTTGTCAATATATAACTTGTTTAATCTGGCTTATTTCGCAGAATTATTGAACGCTTAATTCGAATAGATTATAAATAACGAATATTTTAAGCAGAATTTACAGAAAAAATTTAAAAAAGTCAGTATTGTTGAATCATCTACAAGGTCAGTTTTTCGATCAGACTTTAAGCAAGATGTAAGACCTGCTGACCTGTTTGTACATTAGAATTCGACGCCCACAAGGTGCCCTCTAATTCAAACACCCAAAATTATTGAAAATGCTTCTTTTTTTGCTTGCGCCATAACCATAACAAGCAGCATCTAAAGGGGTTAAAAGTTTAGGTGTTCTATGACAGAAACTCGTGAGAATTGGTCCGCACGATCAGGATTCATTATTGCAGCGATTGGTTCCGCCGTTGGCTTGGGGAATATCTGGCGTTTCCCTTATGTTGCCTATGAAAATGGCGGCGGGGCATTCCTGATCCCTTATCTGATTGCGATTTTCGCAGCAGGTTTACCTTTATTGTTTTTAGATTATGCGGTCGGACATAAGTTCCGCAAAGCGCCGCCTATGGCCTATAAAAAACTCATGAATGCCGAATCCCTGGGTTGGTGGCAGGTCATGGTCACTCTGGTGATCGGGATTTACTATGCCAGCGTCTTGTCCTGGGCCGGCAGTTATATGTTCTATTCCTTTGGACAGCAGTGGGGCACAGATACCCAGGGCTTCTTCTTCAATACTTACCTACAAAATGGTGAGGGTCTGACTCTCGGTTTTGTACCTGTGCTGTTCTTTGGTCTAGTGGTCGTTTGGGCAGCAGTCATGCTGATTCTTTACGGTGGAGTACGCCGTGGGGTGGAACTGGCGAATAAAATCTTTATGCCATTGCTGGTGATTTTATTCACGATCCTGGTGATTCAGGCAGTCCGTTTACCGGGTGCAGTCGATGGTTTAAATGCTTTCTTCACGCCGAACTGGGAAGCGATGGCCAACTATAAAGTCTGGTTAGCCGCTTTTGGTCATATCTTCTTCTCATTGTCAGTGGGCTTCGGGATCATGTTGACCTATGCATCTTACCTGAAACGCAAAACTAACCTGACCGGTTCAGGCATTGTGGTGGCATTGGCTAACTCGTCTTTTGAAATCCTGGCGGGTATTGGTGTCTTTGCAGCACTTGGTTTTATGGCGTTCAGTTCAGGCGCTAAAGTTGAAGATGTGGTGTCTGGCGGTATTGGTCTGGCCTTTATTGCGTTTCCAAAAATCATTTCCAGTTTAGGTGCAGGTGGTGACCTGTTCGGTTTCCTGTTCTTTGGTTCATTGACGGTGGCGGGTATTACCTCGATGGTGAGCATCCTGCAAGTTCCGATTGCTGCGTTCCAAGACAAACTGGGCTGGTCAAAGAACAAGTCAGTGACGATTATTGCGGGTGGTTCAGCGGTGATTTCTACCCTGATGTTCTCGACACATAGTGCCATTACCTTTGTCGATATCATCGATTACTTTGCCAATAACATCGGTATTGTTGGTGGTGGTCTGTTATCGATTATTCTGTTGTCGTGGTTCCGTCGTCCATTAATGAAACAGCTGGAAGGCCATGTGAATGAGTTTGCCAGCGTGAAACTAGGTACGAGCTGGAACTTCATGCTGACGGTGATCACGCCGTTGTCATTATTGCTGGCATTGGGCCTGACCCTGAAATCGATCATGGCAGAAGGTTATGGTGGCTATACTGCCAGTACCCTATGGATGGTAGGCGGAGGAGTGATGGCATTCTTTATTCTGGGTGCCATTCTGTTCAGCCTGATCAAAGACCGTCACAGCTAGGAGAGCGACTATGAATACATCTGCACTAATCATGATGATCATCTCCATCGTTTTATTATGGGGTGGTCTGGTACTGGCTGTGATTCATCTGGCAAAAAATCCGGAAGAACCAGAAGACTAAAAATCTTCACATAAACCTACTGTTACCATAAATGGAAGTCATTATCATCCTTGATGATAATGACTTTTTTAATGGCTGATGATTTGACATGATTTCCGTTTCAGATGGACAAGTCTATACAGCCTTTGCCGTGACTTTATTTGCCGGGCTGGCCACCGTGGTGGGTGGGGGACTGGTATTATTCTTAAAAAAACCTAATTTCCGTTTGCTGGCCTTTGGTCTGGCCTTTGCTGCCGGGGCCATGATCTATGTCTCTTTAACCGAAATTCTGAACAAATCGATCGCGTCCTTTAGCTTAGATTTTGATGAAAAAACCGGTTTTGCCTTTGGCACTTTTGCTTTTTTACTGGGCGTAGTTCTGGTGTTGTTGCTGGATCGCTTTGTGCCGAATCCACATGACACCATTGAAACCCATTCTGCCAAGGGCGTCAGTTCACCCCAATTACTGCGTACCGGCATGCTGACGCTGTTTGCGATTAGCGCACATAACCTGCCGGAAGGACTGGCGACGTTTTTTGCCACGCTGGAAAGCCCGGCTTTGGGCGCACCGTTGGCGGTGGCAATTGCGATTCATAATGTACCAGAAGGCGTCGCGATTGCCTTACCAGTGTATATGGCCACGGGCCGTAAAGATTATGCCCTCTGGGCCAGTCTAGTCTCGGGTCTGGCCGAGCCTCTGGGTGCAGCCTTGGGATATTTTATTCTGGCACCTTATATGAGTGAAACCGTTTATGGCCTGATCTTTGGGGTGATTGGCGGGGTGATGGTCTATCTGGCATTAGATGAATTATTACCAACGGCGAAACGCTATTCTGAAGGGCATGAAACGGTCTATGGATTGGTGAGTGGCATGGCTGCCTTGGCGAGCAGTCTGGTGATTTTTAAGTTTATTCAATAAGCCATATATTCACTAAATCACGCGCCATAAAAAAAGCAGCTTGCGCTGCCTTTCATTTTAAACACATGACTTATGCAGTTTTTTCTATACGGCAATAGAAGAAACCGTCGCCTTGATCTGCTTTCGGCAACAACTGACGACCATGAATCTGTTCGATACCCCAATCGGCTTCGATTTTGATTTCTTTGGCATCGGCATGTTGAGCAAAGAACTCGACCATCTGCTGTTCGTTTTCGGCTTTTAGAATTGAACAGGTGATGTACAGCAACGTACCGCCAACTTTCAGTTGCTGCCACATATTTTCCAGAATCTGCTTTTGCAGCTGTACCGTTTGCGGAATATCTGTAGAGTGACGTAGCAAGCGAATATCCGGATGACGACGGATCACACCAATTGCGGAACATGGTGCATCCAGCACGATACAATCCACCGACTCAGGTGCTGTCCAAGTGATCGCATCAGCCGCGATAATTTCAACGTCGGCATATTCAGTTAATAGTAAACGTTCCAGATTTTCTGCCACACGGACTAAACGTTTGGCATCCTGGTCAATCGCATACAGCTTTTTCGGGCTATATTTTTCCAATATATGCGCAGTCTTACCACCCGGAGCGGCGCAGGCATCGACCACGACTTTGCCTTCAAGGTCAGGAAGCAAGGTCGCACACAGCTGAGCATGTTCATCCTGAACCGAGAAACCACCGGCTTCATAGCCTGGCAGGTTCGGAATATGCACATTCTGTTCCAGAACGATACCAACTTCGGAAAGAGTACAGGCACGTGCCTCATAGCCTTCTTCTTCCAGAATTTCCAGATATTCATCACGGCTGACCTGATTGACATTGACACGCAAGGTGAGCGGTGCAATCTGTTTCAAGTCATGTGACAGTTCGGCAAGCTGTTCCGGCCAGTCTTTCTTTAAACGCTTGTAGAGCCAGCTTGGCAGGCCATGCGCCTGATTTAAAGCCAGGTCAAATTCTTCTGTTTCACGTGAAACACGACGCAGCACCGCATTGACCAGACCGCTTAAAGGTTCAAAGCCCAGCTGTTTGGCAGCAGTTACGGTTTCTGAAATCGCAGCATGTGCCGGAATACGGGTACATAGAATCTGGTACAAACCCAAATATAAGCAGCTTTCTAGCGCCTGGTTATCGAGAGGTTTGGTTAAGAGCGGCAGGGTGATGGCTTTCAGGCCATGCCACTGACGTAAACAGCCTAGAGTTAACTCGTGATACAGACCACGGTCACGTTCAGACACAATGTTGATATGTTGATTGAGTACAGAAGCAAGTGATTGGCCATTTTGTACAGCCAATAGGGTTTTTACAACTTGCGCGCGCAAATTCAAATTTTTAGCTGATGATTGAATTTGGCTCATGCGAATTTATATCCTACCGATAGTTTTTGAGTTTGATTAATTTGAACAGCATTCAGGGCTTTGCCGCCTGGCCATTGCAGATTGGTGATACAGATGGCATTTTGATCGCCACACATTACATGCACGCCGTCTTTATCCAGAGCAATTACTTCACCAGGCAGGGCATTGCTTGTCTTTTGCGTAGAAAGCGAGGAATTCCAGATGCGTAAATTGTTGCTGTCATCCAGTGGGGTAAATGCCACCGGCCATGGATTAAAAGCACGAATATTACGGTCAATGGCTGCTGCAGGCTGGGTCCAGTCAATTTGTGCTTCAGCTTTTGATAGTTTATGCGCGTAAACCGTCAGGCTTTCATCCTGGACTTCGCGAATCTCAAGATAGTGCTGTAAGGTCTGTTCCGATTCAAGCACGGCCACAATCGCCTCAGCACCTTGCAGCGCCAGTTTGTCATGCAGGCTGGCAGAAGTATCCTCGGCAGTAATCGGACATCGTGTTTTATACATCATATCCCCGGTATCCAGACCGGCTGCCATTTTCATAATGGTTACACCGGTCTCGGCATCGCCAGTGGCAATCGCGCGCTGAATCGGGGCTGCACCGCGCCAGCGTGGCAACAGCGAACCATGAATATTCAGGCAACCATATTTTGGCGTATCCAGAACTACTTGTGGCAGGATCAGGCCATAAGCTGCCACCACCATCACATCTGCATTTAAGGCTTTAAGTTCCGCTTGCGCCGCCAGACCTTCTTCAGTCGATGACTTGAAATGTAAAGGCTGATAGACCGAAAGATGATGTTCAAGCGCTAACTGCTTCACCGCAGATGCCGTGAGCTTTTGTCCACGTCCGGCCTTGCGGTCCGGTTGAGTATAGACCGCCACAATTTCATGTTCGGTTCTAAGCAACGCAGCCAATGCAGTCGCTGCAAATTCTGGTGTGCCTGCAAATATGATCTTCACACATGAAATTCCAAATAAACTTAAAAGCTATTATAAGCCAAAAGCCAAATTTCAGCCTAATCCTTACCAAAACTTATCCGAGAAGCTTGGTGAGTACTTGAATTTCGGTGGAATTTTTATATAAAAAAAACTCATGCAAATTGTAAAAATTATTCATGAAAGTTTTGTATTGTCCTGATGATGATGGCGGTATAGTAGATTTCATTAAGAAATTTTTATCGTCAGATCATCCAAACCTCTCTATAGACATTTTTGCCTGCATCTACACCCAAAAGGCCATCTTGTAAATCAAGGGCTTGTAGTATGATAGGTTTAAAATTCAACTGATTTAAGCTCCTTGTCAGTATGATTTAGCCAGAGTGGATCTGCCCGATTCATTGCAAGCTCAAACTTTGTTGGAAATATAAAATGCCTGACTATCGTTCAAAAACATCGACACACGGAAGAAATATGGCTGGCGCACGCGGTTTATGGCGTGCCACCGGCATGAAAGATGAAGATTTCGGTAAGCCGATTATTGCGGTGGTGAACTCGTTCACCCAGTTTGTACCGGGTCACGTTCATTTGAAAGACTTAGGTCAGCTGGTGGCACGTCAAATTGAAGCGTCAGGCGGCGTGGCCAAAGAATTCAATACTATTGCTGTCGATGATGGCATCGCGATGGGTCATGACGGCATGCTATATTCATTGCCTTCACGGGATCTGATTGCAGACTCGGTCGAGTACATGGTCAATGCGCATTGTGCCGACGCAATGGTGTGTATCTCGAACTGTGACAAGATCACCCCGGGGATGTTAATGGCTTCAATGCGTCTGAACATTCCGGTGGTATTTGTCTCTGGCGGTCCAATGGAAGCGGGCAAGGTCAAAATCCGTGGCAATGAAAAAGCCATCGACCTGGTTGATGCCATGATTGTTGCAGCAGATGACAGCTTCACTGATGAAGAAGTCGCTGAATATGAGCGTTCAGCTTGCCCAACCTGTGGTTCATGTTCAGGCATGTTCACTGCAAACTCGATGAACTGTTTGACTGAAGCACTTGGTTTATCGCTTCCGGGTAATGGTTCAACCCTGGCAACCCACGCAAATCGTAAAAAATTATTCGAGCGTGCGGGTCAACTGATTGTTGAAATCACTAAACGTCATTATGAGCAAAATGACTACAGCTTGTTGCCACGTTCAATCGCAACCAAAGCAGCGTTTGAAAATGCCATGACTTTAGACATTTCCATGGGTGGTTCAACCAATACTGTTCTGCATTTGTTGGCAGCAGCACACGAGGCTGAAGTCGACTTTACTATGACCGATATCGACCGTTTGTCACGTAATGTGCCGGTACTATGTAAAGTTGCGCCGGCGAAACAGGATGTCCATATGGAAGATGTACACCGTGCCGGTGGCATCATGTCGATTCTGGGCGAACTGGATCGTGCTGGCTTACTGGATACTTCTGTTCCAACGGTCCATGAAAAAACTTTAAAAGATGCCTTGGATAAATGGGACATCATCCGTACTGAAGATGAAGACGTCTATCAATTCTTTAAGTCAGCGCCGGGCGGTGTACCAACGCAAACCGCATTCTCGCAAGACCGTTATTATGCACGTTTAGATGGTGACCGTGACAATGGTGTGATCCGTAATGCAGCCAATGCATTCTCGCAAGATGGTGGCCTGGCAGTACTTTATGGCAACATCGCACTAGAAGGCTGTATCGTAAAAACAGCAGGTGTGGATGATTCAATCCTGAAATTCAACGGGACTGCACGTGTGTTTGAAAGTCAGGATGCTGCAGTTGAAGCCATTCTTGGCGGCAAAATCACTGCGGGTGATGTTGTGGTGATTCGTTACGAAGGTCCACGTGGTGGTCCGGGCATGCAGGAAATGCTGTACCCGACCAGTTATCTCAAATCGAAAGGTTTGGGTAAAGACTGTGCACTTTTAACAGATGGCCGTTTCTCGGGTGGTTCATCTGGTCTGTCGATTGGTCACGTGTCTCCTGAAGCAGCGGAAGGTGGTGCGATTGGTCTGGTTGAAGATGGTGACCGTATCGAAATTGATATTCCAAACCGTACCATTCACCTGGCAGTGGATGATGCAACCATGGCAGCACGTCGTGAAGCCCAAGAAGCCAAAGGCTGGCAGCCTGCTGAACAGCGTCCTCGTAAAGTGTCTAAAGCACTCAAAGCGTATGCGATGCATACCACCAGTGCCTCGAAAGGTGCAGTACGTGATATCTAATTTGTAATTTTACAGATTTAAAAAGCACTCCAGATGGGGTGCTTTTTTTTATTTGAAATTTATAGATTCAATAAGACGGGGTCTTAAAGGAAATTGTTTAATTGCAGTTTATAACCTTCGGTTCGACCTACTTTTGTTTCGGCAAAAGTAGGCAAAACCACTATCATCTGCAAAACTCGTCCGAAACTAGCATTTTTCACTTATATCGCAGAAACAGTAAATATTAATTGTAGTCCTGCCTCGGACAGTTGCAGATGACTTTGGCATGTATCGAATATTATAGAAGCAGCTGAAAGCTGTATTGCTTTGTTTTAATTCTATACAATGTCCTTAAAATAAATTGTCCAAGACTGACGCTTAAAATTGGTCATCGCCCAGGAAGAGAATAATGAGTAAAGATAATATCCGCGAGCATTCAGCCCCCGTTTATGAAGGCATTGAAAATGCACCGGCGCGTTCCATGATGCGTGCTACCGGTTTTAAAGATGCCGATTTTAAACGTCCATTTATTGGCATCGCTTCGACCTGGGCCAATGTCACGCCTTGTAATATGCATATTGATGGTCTGGCCAGAACTGTAGAACAGGGCGTGAGTGCTGCGGGTGGCAAGGGCATTATCTTTAATACCATTACCATTTCAGATGGTATTTCCAATGGTACGGAAGGCATGAAATATTCACTGCTATCACGGGAAGTGATCGCAGACTCCATTGAAACGGTCGTGGGTTGCCAGGCTTATGATGGAGTCATCGCGATTGGTGGCTGTGATAAAAACATGCCGGGTTGCATCATGGGACTGGCACGTCTAAACCGCCCCGGTCTGTTTATTTATGGTGGAACCATCAAACCCGGCGAAGGCCATACCGACATGATTTCGGTATTTGAAGCAGTCGGTCAATATGCCAAAGGTGAAATTAACGCGATTCAAGTCAAGCATATTGAAGAAGTATCCTTGCCGGGTCCGGGCTCTTGTGGCGGCATGTATACGGCCAACTCGATGGCCTCTGCAATTGAAGCACTCGGTATGAGCTTGCCGGGCTCCTCGGCACAGGAAGCGATTTCGGATGACAAGCAAATCGACTGTGCCCGTGCCGGTGAAGCAGTCATGAATCTGTTACGACTGGATATCAAGCCACGTGACATCATGACCAAGGCTGCTTTTGAAAATTCGATCAAGGTCTTGATTGCGCTGGGTGGTTCGACCAATGGCGTGTTGCATCTGCTAGCCATGGCGCATACCGCAGGGGTGGAACTGAGTCTGGATGATTTCGTGCGGATTGGTAAAGATATTCCGGTGGTGGCCGATGTGCGTCCATCCGGGAAATATTTAATGTCAGAACTGATTGCGATTGGTGGGATTCAACCACTGATGAAGCGCATGCTGGATGCCGGCATGCTGGATGGGTCCTGTTTAACGGTCACAGGTAAGACGCTGGCAGAAAACCTGGCCGATGTGCAGGACTATCCGGAAGGTCAGCAGATTATTCTGCCTTTTGATGCGCCCGTGAAAAAAGATTCCCATCTGGTGATTTTGAAAGGCAATCTGTCGCCGAAGGGCGCTGTGGCCAAGATTACCGGTAAGGAAGGTCTGCATTTTGCTGGCCCGGCACGGGTCTTTGAAGGCGAGCAGGGTGCCATGCGCGGGATTCTGGATGGCGAAGTCCAGCCGGGTGAAGTGGTGGTGATTCGTGGCGTCGGCCCTAAAGGTGGTCCGGGCATGCCGGAAATGCTGAAACCGACTTCTGCGATTATTGGTAAAGGTCTGGGCGCTTCGGTGGCTTTAATTACTGACGGACGCTTCTCTGGCGGCAGTCATGGTTTTGTGATTGGTCATGTGACGCCAGAAGCTTATGAGGGCGGCCCGATTGGTCTGGTGCAAAATGGTGATCAGATTTCAATTAACGCGGAAACTCGGGAAATGACCTGGCATGTCGCGGAAGAAGAAATTGCTGCACGTCAAGCGGCCTGGACCAAACCTCAGCCAAACTATACCCACGGTGCGCTGGCTAAATTCGCCAAACTGACTTCAGGTGCAGAAACCGGGGCGGTCACTGACCTGAATCTTGACCTCTAATCCATTGTTAAACATTGAACATTTGCTTATGACTTGATATAAGTTTTTACAGCATGCAGGGCTTTGGCTTCTGCGATCTTAAAAATAGATTATTCTGCGCAGCTTCTCATATGTTGAGCTGCGCACCGTCATTGTTGTCGAGGCCGATCTCATGTCCCTGTTACGCCGTTGGTTTGATCCAATCCGATCGAGTTGGTTTTACCAAAAACCGACCCGTCAAACGGTGTTATCTATTCAAGATGGGCTGAGTATCCATTTAAGACTGGATGATGTGTACAGTTATCTGGCGGTACAGCAGCTGCCCCAGCTCGAAGAAATTTTAAGTCCAGAACTCAAGCCGCTGAAAGTGATCATTTCCAGTGAGCATGCCGAAGCGCCGAACCAGATGTCTTTTGATGAATGGCAGCACTATACAATTAATGATGCCAAAATCTTGTCGAAACAGCATCGTTTCAGTTTTCATGATACGCCAGAATTACCGAGCGCTGAGGCCTTAAAACAGGCTGAACTGATTTTGCGGCATACACCGCTGCGGGGGCAGGATTTTCTGTACCTGCTGGAAGATGTATTCCATATGCTCTGGCAAAAACAGACCGGAAAATTACGAACCCTTTATGCCATGGCCAGTCGCCATCATCAGCCACAGGATTTTCCTGAACGTATTTTTGATCAGACCCCGATTCTGGCCAGCTATTTTAATTTAGGCGGACGCCAGTATCAGGCGGTCGATGATCTGTTACGTCTGACCCGACGTCTGGAGCAGCAAAAACTGCTGACCGGTAATCCGATTTTTATGATCGATCACATTGAATGGCGTGAGCATCTAATCAGTGATGCCGAAGAGCTGAACGAGATCCAGTCGATGGATCCGGAACTGGACTTGTATATCGCGCTGGAAGATCCGATTTCTTGGCTATTACTGGCCTATATCAAGGAAGAACTGGCGGATTATTATAATATCCAGCTAAATGTCTATCCCTTGTCCTATCGTGGCCGAGATGACTTTGACTGGAGTCTGGCCACCCGTTTATCCAAACGGACGGAAGTAGAATTTACCCCGTTCTGCCGACCGACCGAGCAGGCGATTGCGCCAATGGCACAGTTATTTTATAGCTGCCCCGAGGAACAGCGGATTGAGGCGATGTACCAGATCTTGCAGGCTGTCTGGACCCGTGGTGAAGACCTGTCTTATGTACCCCATTTCAAACATTTGCAGCAACAGTTAAATATTGTCGATTTGACCCAGGACGATATTCTGGCCAAGCTGCAGGACAATGATATGCTCTGTGAAATGAAGTCCCAGCCGAATTTCCCGGTACTGGAACTGCGCATAGATGATCAAAGTTATACATTTAATAGCTTATATCGGGTCTGGATGATTGAAAGTATTTTCAGTAATGTGTTAGAAGAAAAGTATAAGAGTAATAATCAAACTGAAAGTGAACTGAAAAAACATGGAAAAGATCAAAGCTGAATCACTAGAACATGCACGTCAACAGATCGATGCCATTGATACAGCTTTAGTTGAGCTGATCGCTGCGCGTCAATTTTATGTTGATCAAACCACCCGTTTCAAAAAAACCGAAACCGATTTGCAGTCACCGGAACGTATGGAACAGATTGTAGAAAATGTCAGGGCGCTGGCACAGCAACAGGGCGTCGATCAGGAGTTTATTGAACATCTATACCGTGAAATGTTCCAATACTTTATTCAACGTGAACTGAAAGAGTTTCGTCCTTAAACAGACACGTGCTTTAATAGAAGCCTTGCGGGGCTTCTTTTCATTTCTTTAATCGCAAAGTTGAAAAATATAAAGATAAAAAAAGCAGCCATTCGGCTGCTCAATACTTTTATTTCGAGTTTTATTTTTTATCGGCCAGGCTAAAGAACCAGTTCAGGATCAGTGCAGCAAACGTTGCCGTACCAATACCACCCAGATTGAAGCTGCCAAAAGTCAGGGCAAAATCACCCGTACCTAAAATAATGGTCACCGCAGCCACCATCAGGTTCTTGTTCTGCGAGAAATCGACCTTGTTCTCAATCCAGATTTTGGCACCAGCAATGGTAATCAAACCAAAGACTACAATCGAAGCACCGGTCAGAATCGCTGTCGGAATCGTGTGAATAATCGCACCAAACTTAGGCGATAAACCTAGGAACACAGCAAAGACACCCGCGACGGCAAAGATAATGGTCGAGTAAACCCGTGTCACGGCCATCACACCAATGTTTTCACCATAGGTAGTCATACCCGGCGCACCTACACCACCGGCTAAAGTGGTTGCAACACCATCTGCCACAAAGGCTTTACCAATATGCGGATCTAGGTTTTCACCGGTCATCGCGCCTACGGCTTTAATATGGCCCAGATTTTCAGCCACCAGAATCAAGGCAATTGGCGCAATGATCAACATCGCATTCAATTCAAAAGTTGGTGCGTGGAAAGTCGGTAAGCCGAACCAGGCTGCTTGCTGAATGGGAAGGAAATTGATCGCAGTGCCATAACCCATGACATTACTGAGTACAAAATAGATCAGATAAGCCAATAACAGCCCCACCAATAATAGCAGGCGTTGTAGCAGACCCTTGGTAAAGACGGCAATTGAGCCCATACACATGACGGTAACCAGAGACATCCACATATTAAAGGTGTTGCCCATCACGCTTTTTACCGTCACCGGCGCCAGGTTTAGACCAATGATCATCACTACGGCACCGGTCACCACCGGTGGCATCAGCTTTTCAATCCAGCGCGTGCCGGTCGCCATGACCAGAAAACCCATCAGGGCATAGAAGATACCACAGGCAATAATACCGCCGGCTGCGACACCAATATTGGGGTTGAGTCCACCACCACCGGCATAACCGGTTGCCGCGATGACCACACCAATAAAGGCAAAGCTTGAACCTAAATAACTTGGAACCCGGCCACCGGTAATCAGAAAGAACAGGATGGTACAAATCCCTGACATTAAAATGGCAAGGTTAGGGTCAAAGCCCATTAAAAAAGGTGCCAGTACAGTCGCACCAAACATGGCAAAAGCATGTTGTACACCCAAAACGACCGTTTGTGCGGGTGGCAAATACTCTGCGGTACCTACTGGGCGTGCATCGATGCTGCCCTCATAAGGGCGCCATTTGGGAAACCAACTGGACATAAAATGAGCACTCGAAAGATAAATTGTGCACATCATACTCTTGTTCTTTAGAAGATTTAATCACTTAAACAAAATTTTTGTTCAAATTAATTCTATGACTTTATTTAATATTTTACCGGGTGGTAAAAGAATTTTGAGTTAAAACTAAAGTGAAATCAGTAGATTAATTTCTTATAATCAATAGGGCTATGTATAAATAAATCTGATTTACTATATAAAATAAAATATTTCTTGGCTATTGACTGCTCAATAAAAAAGCACATCGCGAAGATGTGCTTTTAAACAGTCTGTTTGGATTAACCGGTATTGCGTAAACCCGCAGCAATTCCGGCAATACTGACCATCAAGGCATGATCCACCGGGGTGTTTTCGGCCTGTTGCTGTTCAAGATATAAACGGCGACGTTTCATCAGTTCAGCTTGCAGCAAGTGCAATGGTAGCAGATACGGTTTACGCACCTTCATGGACTGATCCAGTACGCCATTGCTGCTGAGCAGTTTCGATTCACCTTTCAAGCTTAACAGGGTTTGTACTGCATCCTGCAAACGCTGGCGTAACGCTGTCCCCAAAATTTTCAGATCTTCATCCTGGGTCAGATGCGATTCATAATACAGCGCTACATGCGCGTCGGCTTTGGACAGGACCATTTCCAGCATATCAATTAGGGTCTGGAAATATGGCCACTCGGCCAGCATCTCATCGAGTACATTACGCTGTCCTTGATCCACGACTTCATTCAGGGCGGCACCGGTACCGAGCCAGGCAGGCAACATCAGGCGAATCTGGGTCCAGGCAAATACCCAGGGAATGGCCCGCAAGGATTCAATGCCGCCGCTGACTTTACGTTTGGCGGGGCGTGAACCCAGAGGCAGCATCTGCAGTTCAAGTTCAGGGGTAACGGTACGCAGGTATTTTACAAAATGCGGATTTTCCCGTACGGTCTGGCGATAGACCTGAACCGACAGTTCGGTCATTTGATGCATCAGGTCGCGCCATTCCTGTTTTGGCTCAGGTGGCGGGAGCAGGGTCGCTTCCAGGGTTGCAGCGGTATAAATTTCCAGATTTTGCAGCGCGATTTCTTCCAGCCCGAATTTAAAGCGGATCATTTCACCCTGTTCAGTCACCCGGATCGCACCGGAAATAGAACCCGGTGGCTGAGAGAACAAGGCTTGCTGGGTTGGCGCACCACCACGACTGATCGAACCGCCACGACCATGGAACAGGGTCAACTGCACGCCATGTTGCTGAGCAACTGCTGTCAGTTCTTCCTGGGCACGATACTGTGCCCAGTTGGCCGACATAAAACCGGCATCTTTGGCAGAATCCGAATAGCCAATCATGACCTCATGTTTGCCCTGAATATGCTGTTTGTACCAGTGCATATTGAACAGGGTCGACATGGTTGCGGCTGCACCATCCAGATCTTTTAAGGTTTCAAACAGAGGAACCACCCGTAACGCCTGCTCGATGCCGGCTTCTTTTTGTAAAAGCAGTACCGCCAAGACATCACTTGGATATTCTGCCATGGAAATAATATAGGCACCCAGAGACTCGCTCGGCTGTTCGGCCAGTGTGCGCATGGTGGCAAAGACTTCCTGTACATCCGGATGTTCAATCAGGCTGCCAACCGGTTCATTCAGATGTTTCGGCAGTAACGGACGTTTGCTTTGCAATTCCTGCAGTAAAAAGTTTTGACGGGCCTGTTCGGTCCAGGTTTCAAAATTCCCCAGTCCCAAATATTCAGTAATAGCTGAAATTGCCTGACGGTGACGGCCAGATTCCTGGCGGATATCCAGTTTTAGCAGTTCGATCCCAAAACTGTTGACCCGGTAAATAAAGTCCAGCAGGCTGCCATTGGCAATTTCGGCCAGATTGCAGTCCATCAGTGAGCGGTAGCAGGTCAGGAGCGGCTGTAAAAGTTCGTCTTTACTTTTAATCACCAGACTGTCATCGGCATCATTGCCTTTTAATTTTTCTGACAGCCAGTGCCGCGTGGCTTTCAGGCGGGTACGGGTGTCACGTAAATATTCACGATAGGGTTCAGGATGGGGCTGGCCCAAGGCTGAGGAAATTTCCGGACTGCATTGCTGAATGGATAGTTCCCAGCGCAGGTTTTCAATATCGCGTACATAGAGATCGGCTGCTTTCCAGCGCGACAGCCACAGTACTTCCTGAGTGACGGTGTGGGTGACATTGGGGTTGCCATCGCGGTCACCACCCATCCATGAGGCAAAACGTACTGGTGCGACATCTAAGGGCAGGTTCTGGCCACATTGCGCTTGCACCATGCCATTTAGTTCGCGGATAAATTTCGGTATTGCATTCCATAAGGTCTGCTCAATGGTGGTAAAACCCCATTTGGCTTCATCAATCGGAGTCGGGCGATGCTGACGGATTTCATCGGTTTGCCAGGCAGAGCTGATCAGCTGTTTCAGATCGGCCAGGACAGCCTGACGTTCACGTGGAGTCAGTTTCTGCTGGTCGAATTTGGACAGGGCAGTGTTGATGCCATCATATTTTTGAATCAGAGTACGGCGGCTGACTTCTGTGGGGTGCGCGGTCAGGACCAGTTCAATTTTCAGTTCACAGATTTGCTGATACAGCGTATCGGCAGAAATTTCCTGCTGTTTAAATTTTTCAAATAAAGGCACCAGAGGATTGGGCGATTCTGCAGTGTCGTCAAACTCGCTCTGACGGCGACGACGTACCACATGATATTGTTCGGCAATATTGGCAAAGTTTAAAAAGTGGGTAAAGGCACGGGTCAGCGGCAGGATTTCGGCATCTTCCAGGCTCAAAAACAGTTGTTCCAGTTGTTTTTCTGCTTCGACCTGTCCATCGCGAGCGCCTTTGGACAGGGCACGGATCTGCTCGATCTGATTAAACAAATCCTGTCCGGCATGTAATTTTAAGGTTTCCCCAAGCAAATTACCCAGTAAGCGTACGTCTTCGCGTAGTGGTGCATCAATCTGTTGAATCATTTTTTTATTCCCTCACATGCATGCTTTGACTATACCGCGACTGCATGACAATCCAAGTCCCCTAGAGACAAAAGTTGCAGAGTATTGGCTGCTTTTTTAGCAACTTTTAGGCCACATACGGTGATCGGTGATCAGTCCGAAGGAAAGGAATTAATCCGGCAGGGCATATTTCAGCATAAACAGTTCAATGGCCTCGCTAATGATCTGTTGCTGTTCTGCGCTTGAAGGGGGAGGGCTGAGACCCAGCAGGATTTTCTGATGACGGGTTCCAGTCAGCAGGGACACGATCAGCTCGGTCTGTTTTTCTGGAGGATCGACTTGAATAAAGCGGTATTGCTGGGCCAAGCTAAAAAAATCATTCCAGACTGCATCCAGTTTGCTATGCGAGGCCTGATAAAACTGTTCTGCCAGAGGACTTTGCTGCGAGGCCAGTTCCATCAGCAGCAGGTCCAGCTTGATCGCTTCTGGTAAATGAATAATATTTAACGCACGCTGACAGGCCTGATAAAACTCCTGCGCAAAGTCACTGCTCGGCTGCAAGAGCTGAGGATGTTCATGCAGAATGGCTTCACAGGTATCCTCAATCGCACAGCTAAACAGAGTCGCCTTGTCCTGAAAATGGTTATACACCGTCAGCTTGGTCACACCTGCCTCACGTGCAATCTGGTTCATGCTGGAGGCATGATAGCCATGCGCTAAAAACAGCGCTTTGGCCACACTCAGGATGCGCTGACGCTTTTCCAGATCCTTGGGTCGTCCTACAGGTATTTGCACAATTTCTTCCAAAAAAAGTCAACACGGTCATTGCTTTGATGATTCAGTTGTAATTAGTGTACCGGGTGGTATATTAATTAAAAAACAAGCAATTTAATATATCAGCATAGTTTGCCCTAAAAAAGACGATCAGATAAGAGCGAATAAGATGAGCAGGATTTACAGCGTATTGGCTGGCATGGTGGTGCTTTGCAGCGTGACCTTAAGCGGGTGCAGCAAAGATACTGCTGCAGCAGAACAGGAAGTTCCCTTTGTCATGGTGGCCACACCCACCACTTCACAGCATGAATTAAAAAGTTATGCCGGTGATGTGCAGGCGCGCCAGCAAACGGCGCTGGCATTTCGGGTGGCTGGACAGGTGACCCAGCGCTTCGCCGATGTGGGTGACCAGGTCAAAGTCGGGCAAGTCCTGGCAACTCTGGATGTCAAAGATGCCCAGCTGCAGCTGAATGCAGCACGTGCCCAGCTGGAAAGCGCGCAGTCTGCCACTAAGATTGCTCAGGATGAATTACAACGTTTCAAGCAGTTATTGCCATCCAATGCCGTGAGCCGCTCACAATATGATGCGATCGAAAATCAGTACAAGACCGCCATGTCAAATCTGAAGCAGGCACAATCCAACTATGATACCGCTAAAAACCAGACTGCTTATAACCAGCTGATTGCCACCAGAAACGGCGTAATCACTGCACGCAATATTGAAACAGGTCAGGTGGTCGCTGCCGGGCAGGCGGCGTATGAACTGGCAATTGCCGGCGAGCGTGAAGTGGTGATTGGGGTGCCGGAACAGGCAATTGCTGAAATTAGGGTGGGGCAAGCGGCTCTGGTCACCTTATGGTCCAAACCTGAAGAAAAATTTGCCGCCATTGTCCGAGAGATTTCACCGGCAGCGGACCAGTCGCGTACCTTCAGGGTTAAAGTTTCCTTACGTGAAGGCAATGGCCAGATCCAGCTGGGACAAAGTGCCCGGGTATTTTTTCAGCACAGCCGCAATAATATGCTTAGTGTGCCGCTATCCAGTGTCTCGGCAACGGATCAGCAGGCTTATGTCATGGTGGTTCAGCCGGATCATACCTTGCGTAAAGTCCCGGTCCAGCTAGGTGCCTATGGCCGGGACAGTGTTCCTGTATTCAGTGGCCTCAAGCCGGAAGACTATGTGGTGATTGGCGGCGTACATCTGCTGCGTAACCAGCAAAAAATCAATCCGATTGATCGTGAAAACCGTCGTGTGACCATTCAGGCAGGGAGTTAAGCATGAACTTTAACCTGTCGGAATGGGCTTTAAAAAATAAAGGTCTGGTGCTGTATTTCATGATCCTGCTGGGTCTGATCGGCATCGTCTCTTATTCCAAACTGTCACAAAGTGAAGATCCGCCTTTTACCTTTAAAGTCATGGTGATCCAGACTTACTGGCCGGGTGCCAGTGCCAAAGAAGTATCCCTACAGGTCACTGACCGGATTGAAAAGGAACTGATGACCACGGGACAGTATGACCGCATCATGGCCTATTCGCGTCCGGGTGAATCCATGGTGACTTTTGTTGCCAAGGATTCCCTGGCTTCGAAAGATGTCGCTGATGTCTGGTATAACGTGCGCAAGAAGGTGGGCGATATCCGGCATGAATTGCCACAAGGGGTACAAGGGCCGTTCTTTAATGATGAATTTGGCGACACCTTTGGCAATATTTATGTGCTCAAGGGTAAAGATTTTGACTATGCGACCCTCAAGGAATACGCCGACCGCTTACAGCTGCAACTGCAACGGGTCAAAGATGTTGCCAAAGTTGAGCTGATTGGCCTGCAAGACCAGAAAATCTGGATTGAGATTTCCAATACCAAGGCCATCCAGCTGGGCGTTCCAGTCATGGCGATTCAGCAAGCCCTGCAGCAGCAAAATGCCACCACCCAGTCCGGTTTTTTTGAAACCGGTTCAGACCGGATTCAGGTGCGGGTCAGTGGTGCATTAAACAGTGTTGAAGAATTAAGACAGATGCCGCTGCTGGTCAATGGCAAAACCATTCAGCTGGGAGATGTCGCAGAAGTCTATCGAGGCTTTAGTGATCCGGCACAACCGCGGATGCGCTTTATGGGCGAAAACGGCATTGGTATTGCTGTATCGATGCGCAAGGGCGGGGACATCATTGCCTTGGGTAAAAATCTGGAACAGGAATTCGCCCGCCTGCAAAAAACCCTGCCGCTCGGCATGGAGCTGCAAAAAGTCTCCGACCAGCCGGTGGCAGTCAAACGCAGTATTAACGAATTTATGAAAGTGCTGGCAGAAGCGGTGATTATCGTATTGCTGGTCAGTTTTTTCTCGCTCGGTTTCCGGACCGGTCTGGTGGTGGCTTTCTCGATTCCGCTGGTGCTGGCCATGACTTTCGCCGGTATGCAGCTGTTTGATGTCGGACTGCATAAAATTTCCTTGGGGGCCCTGATTCTGGCCCTCGGTCTTTTGGTCGATGATGCCATTATCGCGATTGAAATGATGGCGATTAAAATGGAGCAGGGTTATAGCCGTTTACAGGCGGCCGGGCATGCCTGGCGCACCACGGCTTTTCCGATGCTGACCGGAACCCTGATTACCGCTGCCGGTTTTCTGCCGATCGCCACTGCAGCATCGAGTACCGGGGAATATACCCGTTCCATTTTCCAGGTGGTGACCATTGCATTGCTGGTGTCCTGGATTGCCGCGGTACTGTTTGTGCCATATTTAGGCGATAAACTTCTGCCGGATTTCAACAAGGATTTAATTCAGAAAGCGCCGTGGTATCAGCGTCTCTGGGCACGTCTACGCAAACAGCCAGAACCTCAGCCGATTGTGCATCATGCCGGAGAACATTATGACCCTTATCAAACCCGGTTTTATCAGGGCTTTCGCCGTTGGGTCGATGCCTGTGTGACCTATCGTAAAACTGTCATTGTTGCCACGGTCGGAATTTTTATTCTGTCTATTTTAATGTTTAAGCTGGTGCCGCAGCAGTTTTTCCCACCTTCAAATCGAGCTGAAATTCTGGTGGATCTCAAACTTGAAGAAGGTGCTTCACTGAAGGCCACTGAAGCTGCAGTAAAAAAAGTAGAAGCCTTTTTATCGAAACAAGAGGGCATTGATAACTATGTGGCTTATGTCGGGATGGGTTCTCCACGTTTCTATTTACCGCTCGATCAGCAGTTGCCGCAAACCAGTTTTGCCCAGTTTGTGGTGCTGGCATCCTCTTTAGAGGATCGAAATGAAATCCGTAAATCCTTAAGTGACCAGATTCGAAAGTTATTGCCAGAAGTGCGTACCAGGGTGTCCTTGCTGGAAAATGGCCCACCTGTGGGTTATCCACTACAATTCCGGGTGTCGGGTGAAGATCTAGGATTAGTCCGTGAATGGGCGCAGAAAGTTGCAGCCACCGTGGGAGAAAATCCAAATACCACCAATGTGCATCTGGACTGGGGCGAGCCGAGTAAAGTCATCAAATTGCAGATTGATCAGGATCGTGCCCGTCAGCTTGGGGTGAGTAGCAGTGAACTGGCCAATGTACTCAACAGCTCGATTTTGGGGGCCGGCATTGACCAGTATCGTGAAAAACGTGAATTGATTGAAATCCGTTTACGTGGTGCTCAGGCTGAACGGGTGGAGGTAGCATCTTTAGCCAGTCTGGCTGTTCCGACTGCGACCGGTACATCAGTACCTTTGGCGCAGCTGGCCAAGATTGAATACAGCTTTGAAGAAGGTCTGATCTGGCATCGGAATCGTTTGCCGACCATTACTGTGCGTGCCGATATTCGTAGCAAGTTGCAGCCCGCTACTGTGGTCAATGAACTCAAAGAGCCACTGGAAAAAATCCGGGCAGAGCTGCCGAATGGCTATCTGCTGCAAGTGGGGGGTACAGTTGAAGAATCGGCTCGTGGACAGAACTCGGTGAATGCCGGCATGCCTTTATTCCTCGCAGTCGTCATGACCCTGCTGATGATTCAGCTCAAGAGCATCTCACGGGCCTTTATTGTGTTCCTGACCGCACCTTTGGGCATTATCGGAGTAGTGTTATTCCTGTTAATTTTCAATAAACCTTTCGGTTTTGTTGCGATGCTCGGGACGATTGCCTTATCTGGAATGATCATGCGCAATTCGCTGATTCTGATTGACCAGATCGAGCAGGATATTCAGGCCGGAGAGTCGCAGTGGGATGCCATCATCAATGCCACAGTACGCCGTTGTCGTCCGATCGTATTGACCGCACTGGCTGCGGTGTTGGCCATGATTCCCTTGTCCCGCAGTATTTTTTTCGGGCCAATGGCGGTGGCGATTATGGGCGGTTTGATTGTGGCGACATTATTGACCCTGTTTTTCCTGCCTGCACTATATGCACAGTGGTTTAAAGTGAAAAAAAGTTTAAATTCTGTTTAAATTTGTCATAATTTCAGGTGCGAAATTTGGAAATTTTCAATATAGTAGCATCTGAGATTTTTATAATTTAAAAAAATAAGTAATTGCTGCATTGGTCGAGCTACCAATACGGTAACGAGGTTGAACCAAACATGACTCAAGATACATTAACCAAGATGCGACGTTCCGTAGCGATGGCTTATGTCTTCATGTTTTTGGCCTTATTTACCCTGTTTAGTGGACTATTGGCCTACTGGTTCGCACGTAAAGTCGCTCAAGTTGATTATGCCGAGGTCTGGTTACAGGCACAGGCGCTGTGGATCATGCGCAATATCGTGATTTATACCATTTTGGCGATCTTCGCTGCGCTGTGGTTTATTCCCCTGTTTTTCTTTGCCTGGGACAGCCAGTTATGGGTCAAAGCCTGTGTGGTGACCGGAGTGATTTTCAGCTTTATTGCTTTTATTTTCCTGATCAATGCCTGGTTTAAAGGCATCCATAAATTCTCTCAAAACAAAGCTGTGTTCTAAAGCATATAATTTTTTTCATATTTCCCCTTGTAAAACTCGGTTTGACCCCAATTTCAGACCTCAGTTGAATATTAAACAAAATTCCGTGAGGAGCATCGCCAGACATGGCTAAACGTGATTATTATGAGGTTTTGGGCGTCGCTAAAACCGCTAGTGATGATGAAATCAAAAAAGCCTACCGTAAGTTGGCGATGAAATATCATCCAGACCGTAACCCGGACAATGCTGAAGCTGAAGAGAAATTCAAAGAAGCAGCAGAAGCCTATGAAGTGCTCTCTGATGGTGAAAAGCGCAGCATGTACGACCGTATGGGCCATCAGGCCTTTGAAGGTGGTATGGGCGGCGGTGGCGGCTTCGGCGGTGGTTTCAGCGCAGAAGACATTTTTAGCCAGTTCGGTGATATTTTCGGTGGTGCTTTTGGTGGCGGCGGTGGTCGTGGCCAGCAACGCGCACGCCGTGGTTCTGACTTACGCTATGTGATGGAACTGACCCTGGAAGAAGCGGTCAAAGGTGTCAAGAAAACCATTACCTTTACTGCACCGGCACCGTGTGATGCCTGTGATGGTAAGGGTTCAAAAAATCCAAACGATGTAGAAACCTGCCGTACCTGTCATGGTGCTGGTCAAGTGCGCATGCAGCAAGGTTTCTTCTCCGTACAGCAAACTTGTAGTACCTGTCGTGGTCAGGGCAAGATCATCAAGAACCCATGTAATAAATGTCATGGTTCAGGTGTGTCGGATCGTCAGCAAACTCTGGAAGTCACTATTCCTGCGGGTGTGGATAATGGCGACCGCGTTCGCTTGACCGGTAAGGGTGAAGCAATCCGTGATGGTCAGTCAGGTGACTTGTACGTAGAAGTGGTGGTGCGTGAGCATGAAATCTTCCAGCGTGATGGCGCTGACCTGTATATGGATGTGCCGGTATCAATTGCTGATGCAGCCTTAGGTAAGGAAGTTCAGATTCCTACGCTAGATGGCCGTGTTAGTCTGAAAATTCCTGAAGGTACGCAAACAGGTAAACTGTTCCGTTTACGTGGTAAGGGTGTTAAACCGGTACGTACCAGCATGCAAGGTGACTTGCTGTGCCGTATTGTGGTAGAAACTCCAGTCAACTTAAGTGCACGTCAACGTGAACTGTTAAAAGAACTGCAAGAAACCATGGATGGTGAAGATAGCAAATCATCACCAAAGAAAAAATCATTCTTTGATCGTTTGTTTGATTAATTGAGTGAAAGTAAAAAAGGACGCTGAGGCGTCCTTTTTTATTATGTAGATAAGATACTCTAGATTAGAAGATGCTATTTATTGTTTGATAAGTCTCGCTTAAACATAAAAACCGCCTAAAAAGCGGTTTCTATTTTTATATTTGACTATCTAAATAGAAAGTATGAGTCCAAATTTGGAGGGTGATAGATATTTTGTAAGTGAGAAAAAAGCATCATTCCCGAAATTAAAAAGGCCAATATTGTTATTACAGAGCTATATAATCGCATTCATTACTTATCAAATTTACCAGTACAGCAGATTACTCTTATTTTGTTATCATGACAATGAAAGCTTAATCTTATTGAAATAATTATAAATTTTACTTTTTAATAAATAAAATAAATATATATATAAGAAAACTTGATTAATTAAATTTTTCGTGTATAGTTAACTTAACTAGAAAAAAGTCTTGTTTCGGTAAATCTTCTTTAAGTATCGTAGTTTTAGTCATAATCCTTCGTTTTTTTTCAGATTTTAAGTCTCATTCTTTATTATTTCAAAGTTATAATCAGTCTATAAAATGACTAAAAAATTATTAAAAATTATTAGGATATATTATGTCAAACTCAAATGTTGTTAAAGGTACTGTAAAGTGGTTCAACGAAACTAAAGGTTTTGGTTTTATTCAACAAGAATCAGGTCCAGATGTTTTTGCTCATTTCAGTGAAATTGCGAGTTCAGGTTTTAAAACCTTGCTTGAAGGCCAGCTGGTTGAATTCAGTGTAGCTCAAGGTCAAAAAGGACCGAATGCTGTAAATATTGTTGCTATCTAAGCAAGAATAAACAGTA
The DNA here is from genome assembly GCF_024129855.1 of Acinetobacter lwoffii. GTDB lineage: Bacteria > Pseudomonadota > Gammaproteobacteria > Pseudomonadales > Moraxellaceae > Acinetobacter > Acinetobacter lwoffii_L. Next base: position 45,092 of record NZ_JAMXXC010000014.1, on the reverse strand, counting down.
AAAAAAGCACTTAATAAGTGCTTTTTTTATCGTTCAAATTTAATTTTAAGTTATTTTCCAAATTGGAAAAATCTTTAGAAAAACAGGATTCAAGTTGTTAAAAATAAATGATTTAATTGCAAAATCTAAAAATGGTACTGAAATTATTGTTTCGTTAATTCCTCTCAATAAAATGCAAAATACACGTCAGGGTTTAAAAAGAATTGAAGTGGATAAGAGAGTTCTTCTTTCATCTGGAGTTGAGGTAGATTTAAACTTAGATGGTCGTACATTCTATACTTCTATAAATCAATTATTTAAGCTAAATCATAAAGTTATTTAAAGATAAAATTCAGAAACATCAATTTTTAGTGGATATTTTGCCACTTTAACTATTATTAAAGGTATAGATATGCTTAAACAAAGTATTAGTGTAAAGGATCAGTTTGGGGCTCAACACGCTATTCAAGCAACAGTCGATCATCATTTTTCTAAAACACAATCTCATTCCAATATAAAACATATCACTGTAGATGGTGAAGATATTCGTCCCAGTTTTGAAATGTGCTTTCAAAGTACCTTAAGTGGAAAAATTTTCAAAATTGTATAGATCATTCCTAAGTGACTTAGGTTCATCACTTCAGTGAGAGATAAGCTGAGCTGAATTGAAAGGATCCTAATCTGCCCCCGAAGCTTGAATGTTCTTCATCTGATTTGAAAGCTGCTTTTTGAAGACGGTTACGTTCATGCGTGCTATTGATCCATATCTGACGACCTGGATGAGATCTAGCCCATAATTCCAAAGACCGGATTGAAACTCTTATCAATATCAGTGATTTCGATCTTTGAGTATTTTCATTGATTTTTATGCAATGCATCTTAGTGTTATTCCGCAGTTTTGCTATAGTAAGAGCAATTTTGGATCAACATCAGGACTATGTTATGTCAGCTACACCACGCATTGGGATCTTGGGTGCAGGCGGTCGTATGGGGCGTATCCTTATTCAGGCTGTGCATGAAGCAGGTTATCAGTTGGCGGCTGCGGTAGAACGCCCTGAAAGTACACTATTAGGCGCAGATGCGGGCGAACTTGCCGGAATTGGCGCAACAGGTGTTAAGGTCGTGGGTAGCCTTACCGATGTAGTCAAAGACTGTGATGTCGTGATCGATTTCACTGCGCCAGCAGCGACCGTCAATCATCTTAAAATCTGCCGTGAAGCAGGGGTCGCAATCGTGATTGGTACCACCGGTATGAATGACGAGCAAAAAGCCTATTTGGAGGAATCTGCCACGGAAACTCCTGTAGTTTATGCAGCGAATTATTCAGTGGGTGTGAACGTTTCGATCAAACTGCTTGAACTGGCATCTAAAGTATTTGGCGATACCGTAGATATTGAAGTGATTGAAGCACATCACCGTCACAAAGTAGATGCGCCATCGGGTACAGCTTTGATGTGGGGTGAGGCGATTGCGGAAACTTTGGGCCGTGACCTGAAAGAAGATGCGGTATATTGCCGTGAAGGTCATACCGGTCCGCGTGAGCGTAAGAGCATTGGCTTCCAGACCATTCGCGGTGGCGATATTGTCGGTGAACATACCGCGATGTTTATTGCCGACGGGGAGCGGGTGGAAATTACCCATAAAGCCACCAACCGCATGAACTTTGCGAGCGGTGCGGTACGTGCTGCCGCTTGGGTCGTAGGCCGTGAAGCACGTAAATATGATATGAAAGACGTGCTTGGTTTTAACGATATTCAGGTTTAAAACCGAGTTAAAATCATTTATAAAAAAAGTATAAAATTAAAATAAGACGAATAAAAAATGCAAAAAATGATTTTTCTGTTCTGTGCAGTGGCGCTTGGCGCCATTGCGCAGGCCAAGCCTGTCGGGACGCCTAAACTCAGTATTCATAAAAATAATATCAAGGTCTGGACCTATCAGAATGAGCAAAACCCGGTCTTTCTGTATAAAGCTGAAACCACCTATACTGCACCAATTGAAAATGCCGTGTCCCTGATTCTGAATGTCGAGCATGCAGTACAGTGGGTTCCCTATATGGGTAGCATCAAGGTCCTGTCCCGCGATGATAAAAAAGGTGACTTTACCCTGTATATGGTGCTGGATTTTCCATTTCCCTTAAAAGACCGTGACCTGATTGTACAGGGCAAGATGATCAAGGAAACCAATGGTCAGATCACCATCAAGAATAAAGCCATCCAAAGTGGCTATCCTTTAAACCCGGATTATGTGCGTTTAACTGATTATCAGGGCGACTGGACTTTTCAGAAACTGGCTAATAATAAGGTCAAGGTTTCAACCTATGGTTATGCCAATCCGGAAGGTTCCATTGCTTTGACCTTCGTAAATATGTTTGTGCAACAGCAGCCTTATCAGATGCTGCAGAAAATGAAGACCGAGCTGGCCAAGCCTGCCAGTATTGCGGTCTTGCCTGAAGCCCTGCAATAAAAAAGACCCAATCGCTGGGTCTTTTTAACACGTGAAAACAGACTGAATTTAAGCTGTAAAATCTGCTTTAAGTACAATCCGGTAACGGGCTTTGCCAGAATGCAGGTGTTCAATCGCCTGATTCAGCTGTGACATCTGGAAGACTTCAATTTGTGGTGCAATATTTTTACGTGCAGCAAATTGGAGTAACTGACGTAATGCCGCCGGCGAACCTGTCGGTGAACCGGTGACTGACTTGGCTCCGCCAATCAGCATGCCAGCCGGAATCTGCATCGGCTCAAGTGGTAAACCCAGCATATGTACAGTGCCGTTTGGTGCCAAAGTTGCCAGATAAGCCTGCCAGTTCAAGGTGACATTGACCGTACTCAGCAATAAATCAAACTTGCCACGCTGGGCTTTTAAGGCAGCCGAATCACGGCTATTGACCACATGGTCAGCGCCCATGGCTTTCAGCTCATCAGTTTTATCCAGATTTGAAGTGAAAGCGGTAATTTCACAGCCCCAGGCTTTGAGTAATTTAATCGCGATATGACCCAAACCACCAATCCCGATTACACCAACATGATGAATGGCCTGAATCTGATGTTTCAGGATCGGATCAAAGACGGTAATCCCGCCACAGAGCAGGGGACCCGCACTTTCAGGATCAAGATCTTCAGGTAAGGGAATGGCCCATTGCCAACCGGCGCGCACTTTGTCGGCAAAACCACCGGCATGTCCGACAATGGTAGCCACCTGACCGCCAGTACACAGCACCTGCTGGCCCGAAATACAAGGATCGCAATATTGGCAACTTTCCGCTGTCCAGCCGATACCCACCCGTTGCCCAACTTTCAGGCCTTTGGCTTCTGCACCCAGATGGGTAATGGTACCGATAATCTCATGTCCTGCTACAACCGGATACACTGAAGAACCCCATTCATTATTGATCACTGAAATATCGGAATGACAGAGACCGCAGTATTCTACTTTGACTTCGACCTGATGCGGCTGCAATTCTCCGGCATCAAACTGATAAGGTTCAAGTTCCGCACCTGCGGACATAGCAGCATAAGCTTGAATAATATTATTCGACATGATTTTCAGCTCTTATTTAAATGCGAGGATATTGTTTTAAAATCACAATGATTTTCATGGTCATCGACCATACCAACGGCCTGCATAAAGGCATAGCAAATGGTGGGGCCAACAAATTTAAAACCAGCCTGTTTTAATGCTTTAGACATTCTCTGGCTCTCAATGGTTTGAGCGGGTGCTTGCCGATAATCCACAACATCATTATTCAGTCGCGGTTGCTGGGCAAAAGACCAGAGCCAATCCACCAGATTAATCCCTTGCTGTTGCAGTTTCAGCCAAGCTTGGGCATTCTCCCGAATGGCATTGAGTTTGCCGCGATGCCGTATCAGGCTAGCATCTTCAAGTTTTATTTGGAGTTGTTGATCTGTAAGTGAGGCGATAGACTCAATCGAATATTGAAAAAAATGTTCACGATAAGCTTCACGTTTTCTGAGAACGGTAATCCAGGCCAGACCGGCCTGCTGTCCTTCCAGACACAGCATTTCAAACAGGCGATTTTCATCCAGCAGGGCCTGTCCCCATTCCTGGTCATGGTAGGTGATATACAGCGGATCATCGGAGCACCAGCCACAGCGTTGCACAGTCATGTGATGCTCCTTGTTTTGATGCTTTTATAATTTAAACACAGTCCATTGATCCTGCTGATTGTCCCAATACGACAGTTCAGCCTGATCCAGATCGCTAAATTGAATCCACATATCTTTACCGGCCTTGTCAGCATAACCGGTACTGATCAGAAGCGCTTCCTCGGTAATTTCCATCACCCAGCCCTGGTAAGTTTGACCATTCAATACAATTTTTTGTTGATTGCCTGATTCAGCAAATTCTACCAGACGATTGATCAACGCTTCTGACATGTAAATATCCTAAAATTAACGTAAATAGGGATAAGGGTTGACCACACCGCGGCCCTTGCCCTGTAAATAGATTCCATAATGCAGATGAGGAGCAGTATGCCGGGCATTACCGCTATTGCCGACATAACCGATCAGCTGGCCTTTTTTGACATAGTCACCGACTTTTAAGCCGCGTTTATGGCCATCCAGATGCGCATAATAATGCCAGGAGCCGCCTGGTCCCAGAATCCAGACTACTTTACCACCCAAATTGTTGTTACGTAAATCTGCAATCAGACCCTCAGTCGCGCTAAAGACTTCGGTTCCACGTGGAGCCATGATATCAATGCCTTCATGTAAACGTCCGCGACTGCGCGAAGCGCCCCAAGTATCTGATAATTCACGTGCCTGTACGCGTGCCACCGGGATGGGCAGAGAGGACGGCACTCGCATACTTTTCAGTTTTTGCACGACGATAGGATTGAGCTGTACAGCAGGGGGGTTTTTCGGTGTACTGCTACAGGCGGTTAGTAATATGGCAATTAAAGCCACCCAGGTCAAAGCAAGATATTGGCGCACGCTATTCATCCTTAAATATTGGCAATGCTCATTCTGAGCTGATCGGTTTTTTGCTTTGTCCAGACTATGTCATACATTTACCGCAGAGATCAATTTTTTCATCGCTGTTGGCAGACCGCAATCAATGGCTGTCTCTGGACGCATCCAGCAGCCTTGCAGTTCAATGGCCAGATGTTCCTGCTGATCCTGATCTACTGTAAAAACAATCGCTTCAAGGTTCCAGGTAAAATGGGTAAAACTGTGGCTAATCTGGGTTTTTTTGACGATATTTTTCAGGCCAAGTTGCTGGCATTGCTGTTCCAATTCATGTGCATTTTCAATAATCGGCAGACACCAGAGACCGCCCCAGAGACCGCTATTGGGACGTTGCTGCCAGAGCCAGTCTGTACCGGACTGGATCAGCAAGACCTGAGCAGAGCGTACCGGAACCGGTTTTTTGGCCTTCTTGAAAGGCAATTCATTTTCTAGTCCTTGCTGATGTGCCTTGCAATGCTGCTGCATTGGACAATACAGACACAAAGGCTTTTTCGGCGTACAAACGGTCGCGCCCAGATCCATAATCGCTTGGGTATAGTCATGATTGCGTTCGATAGGACAGAGCTGTTCCGCCAGTTGCCAGAGGGCACGCTCATACACGGGTTTGGACAGATCATCCTCAATCGCAAAGAAACGTGACAATACCCGTTTGACATTACCATCCATGATTACGCCATATTGACGTAAACCGAGTGACATCAGCGCGCCAGCGGTAGAACGGCCAATGCCGGGCAAGGCCATCCATTCTTCCAGGGTTTGAGGGAACTGCTGCTGTGCGGTTACGATGCCGGCAGCTTTATGCAGATTGCGGGCGCGCGCATAATAGCCGAGACCTGCCCAGTAAGGTGCAACCTCATCCCATGAGGCTTGACCTAAATCCTGAACAGTCGGAAAACGCTGGATGAATCGTTCGAAATATTGCAGTACAGTTTTGACCTGGGTTTGCTGCAACATGATTTCAGAGACCCAGACTTTATAGGGGTCATCTGTCACCTGCCAAGGTAAGTCATGACGACCATGCACATCAAACCATTCCAACAGGGCATCTGAAAATACGAACATGAACACATAGCAACCGAATAAGCAGCAGCTAGTATAGCGGAATCAGCAGGGTGGGAATGTGAAAAGTGAGATAAAAACGTAGATGTTCATCGAGCTTGATAGAACTTAGCTTTCATAAAAATAAATGCTCCGGAGAGCATTTATTTTTGATCAAAAATCCGGTTAATCGTTAATTCCCCAGCGCTCATCCAGCTTCAAGGTCTTGCCTGCATAACGCGGAATAATATGAATATGCAGATGTTCAACCTTTTCCTGAAATACTTCACCATCAATAAAACCGACATGAAAACCGGCAGGCTGGTAGCGTAATTGCAGTTCATTGCGTGCCTGTTCCAATAAAGACATCAAACTTTTACGTTCTTTGTCAGTCACTTCAAAAAATGAGGCCACATGCCGCAATGGAATGATCACACAATGACCTTCGGACAATGAATTTGGTTCAGGCAACACCACACCATAATCATTTTTGGCAATGACATCATATTCGTCAAAATTGCAGTAGGGGCAGTTGGTTTCAGCCATCATACACATTCTCCTCTGGTAGGATTTATCTTCTTTTCTTCATGAAGTATCTAAAATATTCAGCCTGTGAACAAGCCGGATAGTTGTTTCTATTTATGCCAAATGGCAGTCTAGCAAGGCATACATTGCTGCCAGACCTTTTTGTTCCGCTTCTGCATTGTAACCAAGATCCACACCATTGGCTTTGGCCCGTTCATCCGCAAGCGGGTTGCTAAAGCCATGTTTGGCATTTTCAAAAACAATCACTTCATGCTCGACTTTGGCAGCATGCATTTCCTCACGGAAACTGGCGACATCATCCAGGGTTACCATGCTGTCTAGTTCACCATGTAGCACCAGGATTTCCGCCTGTACCTGACCTTCCTGAGCAGGTGCTTTTGGCGACAGAATGGCATGGAAAGTCGCCACCGCTTTTAAAGGTGCATTAGAACGGGCCAGATCCAATACGACTTTGCCGCCGTAGCAGAAACCAATCGCTGCAAGCTTATCAGCATTGACTTCATCCTGTGCTGCCAGGGCATTCAAGGCTGCTGTTGCACGGTTAACGATAGTGTCAGGATCTTCAAAAGTCTGCATCATCCACTGATGAGCCTGATCAGAATTGGTCGTGACTTTTTTATCCCCATACATGTCCATGGCCAAGGCCGCATAGCCATGTTCTGCAAGTTCACGGGCGCGCTGTTCGGTATATTCATTCCGACCCCACCATTCGGGTGCGACCAGTACACCGGCAACAGGGGTATCTGTTTCTGGGGCGGCAAAATAACCAATTAATGGGCTGCCATCCTGCGCAGTATAATGAATTTCGCGAGTCTTGATTGCTGCCATGCTGACGTCCTCTATTGTTGTTGAATTGCTTGATTAAAACATAACATAGCAAAACTGATCGGAATGTGACATGAAAACCTGCGATTTAAGGATACTTAAGCCCATAAAAAAAGAGAGGCCAATATAGAACCTCTCCGATTTTAGATCTGGAAAAATAGGACTTATTATTTAATAATTTCCAGTAATTCCACATCAAAAATTAAAGTACTGTTCGGTTCAATTACATCCCCTGAACCAATCTGTCCATAGGCCAGTTCGGCCGGAATGAAGAAACGATATTTGGCACCTTCTTTCATCAGCTGTAAACCTTCGGTCCAGCCGGTAATGACTTGGGTGGTACGAAATACCACGGGCTGATTACGGGCAATCGAGCTGTCAAAAACCGTACCATCGATTAAACGGCCTTCATAATGTACACGGACATTACTATTTGCGCTCGGCGATTTACCTTTTCCTTCCTGAAGAATCTGATATTGCAAACCTGATTTGGTGGTTTTTATCCCCGGTTTTTTTGCATTTTCAGCCAGAAAAGCCTGACCAATTTTGGCATTTTCATCAGCCTGCTTTTTCAGGGTAATCAGCTCTTTGGCTTCAGCCTGACGCTTAAATTGGGTCAACACCCGCGCCATGTCTTCCTCGCTTAAAGTCGCCTGTTTCCCAGCGGCTGCCGCTTTTAAACCGGCGCTGAAGGCATCCAGATCAATGCCTTGTAAGGAGTCAGCATTACTTTTTCCCATCAGATAACCAAAGCTGTAGCCGACCTGTTCAGCCTCAGGGCTCTTATTGGTGACTTCTTTGGCAAACAGACTGCCAGAACTCAGCAGTAAAACCATTAAACTTGTTTGTATTTTCATGATTAATTCTCAAAATAAAGGAGAGCGCGTTGCTCTCCTTTTCGTGGATTATTTTACTTCGATGAGTTCCACATCAAAAATCAAAGTACTGTGTGGAGGAATCGTACCTGGCACGCCCTGTTCACCATAACCGAGTTTAGATGGGATATACAGGGTTGCTTTACCGCCTTCTTTCATCAGTTGCAGACCTTCGGTCCAGCCTGGAATGACCTGATTGAGTGGGAACTCAATCGGTTCGCCACGTTCAACCGAACTGTCAAACACGGTACCATCAACTAATTTCCCTGTGTAATGTACTTTTACAATTGAAGTTGCTGCAGGCTGTTTGCCTGTACCTTCTTTGGTCACTACATATTGCAAACCAGATGCGGTAGTTTTTACCCCAGCTTTTTTGGCATTTTCAGTCAGGAAAGTATCACTTGATGCCTGAGCCTGTTTGGCACTATCCACTTGCTTCTGCTGCATTTCTTTTTGGAACTGCTCATAAGCTGCTTGTAATTCTTCTTCAGTATAAGCAGGAGCAGTACGGGCATGACCTTCGCGAACGCCTGTTACAAAGCTGTTAATATCCAGCTCAGGTGGAGTTTGATGAGCGACTTCATAACCGAGTGCATAGCTAATTTTAGAAACAGCAGAGGCATCTTTAGATGCTTTTGTGGTTTGAGCAGCTGGGTTTTGAGTTGCATAGTAAACAGGTACTAGCGCGGCACCGCCTAAAAGAACAGCGACAGCAATCGGTAAGGCCTTACTCATGTATTATTCCAATCTAATGTTATCGTTGAGGTTCATTCCATCTTAGCAGAAAATTTTGAGAAATCTTGCAGAATGGGTGGTTTTTTAGCAAGCGAACATCGCTGTTTTGTTGAAGTTTAAAGATGTAAAAAAACCAGCAATCGCTGGTTTTTTATTTTTCAGATTTTAATCATTCTTAGAGAATGTCTAGGAGTAATGATGGCCCCCAACTGAAAGTGTCTTTTGCAAAGGATTTAGTAGAAAAATAAGCCTTTTTCTAAAGGAAATTCAATCCCAATCGATGCACCGCCATCATTACCACGTAAGTCTGAATCACTGATCCAGCCATTTAGTTTCAGTGGAATATCTGGGCGTAAATAATGGGTCCAGCTCACATCAACAGCTTTTAATTCATCCTGCGCTGGAAAAGCTAAATTAGTAGTTCGGTTAGACTCATTCAACTTGGCAAACAGCACTCGAGCATTAACACGATTGAGGCGATCGAAACGAATATCACCACCCACAGAAACCATTTGACCATCACCACCCATCGCATGTGCTAATGGGTAACCATGCTGATAAAAACCATCGGTATAAACATGGTGGTTATATGAAATACCATCAGCACTACCATTACTACGGGTATCTGTCCATTCAGTATACAGCTGGAAAGGCATATTATTATAACTAGAAGAATAATCGACTCCAGCCAAATACATTTTTTTGGCTGGTAAGCCACCGGCTTCATCTTCACCAATATATTGTGCATACATCCCCATTGGGACTTGCAGTAATGGTTGTAGATTTAAGCGGGCATCAAAACCGGCGATTTGATTGGATGGGTCCGGTTCACCTGTGCCACCATTGTCTTTATTACCGACAAAAGCATCCCAAAGTGAGCTCAGGCTTTCAGGTCGTCCTTCACCTCCCCATTGAATAGCACGTGATGCACCCAGCTCCAAATAGGATAAAGGTTGTGCGGTGACACGTAAGCCAATTAATTTAGCATCAGGTACAGCATCATAGTCATCCAGTTGTCCGGCAAAGGCTTGATATTGCCAAGGTCCAATCCAGGAGAGCCATTTATTTGCAAAAGCATCCTGTTCGGCACGCTGCATGGTCACACCATAAACAGAACGACTGGTATCACCCCGAATTAAGCTGCCATCATGGCCAGGTCCCCAGTAGGTCGGGATTTGTCCAGCAATCAGCCATTGATTCCATAATTTACCTGCCAGGTAAGACCCTTCCACATTCACATCTTGATCGTTATCAATCTGGGGATCTTTTTCGGCATTTACGCGAAGTCTGGCATCCCAATTCTGATTGCCTGTATTCAACTCTATACCCGCCTGGTATTGCGCTTTTTGCTGGTCACCAAAGACTTGAGGAATATTTTTTTGATCTGTCTCAGCAAACAAGAAGGCTTTGAGTAACTGGTTGTTGGTATTTAAGTGAGTTATGACTGAATCAATGACTCTTTGCTGATTATTATTGCTGATTTTTGCCTGAGAAAGGGCGCGTTGAATTTCATCACCACTCATTGGCCAGGTCGAAGTGCTGATTTGAATCACACCTTGCTGATTTAACCAGCTTAACGGTACGCAGGTTTTGCTCATTTAAAACGATGCCTTGGGCAAAGGTGAGTGAGGAACTTAATGCCAAGCTGGCGAGCAGTGTTTTTGATTTAAACATTCTTGTAGATTCTCAGGAGTTTTAAACTGTAACCACGATAGGGTTTTTAGTTGATTTTTTCAACGATGATCATTTGAGATAAATGTAATAGAGGGTGATTTCACATCCTGCTTAAAGCAAGATGTGAAATCAAGGTTTACAATGAATTAGTCATTGTCTTTATTTGCGGTATAAGCATAAGCATAATTATAACCATAGCTACCAGCCGCCCCTTTTTGTACATCATTCAGAATCACGCCATTAACTTTGACATTGGCCTGTTCAAAACGATTCACAGTGATTTCCAACTCTTTGATTTGTGTTTTACCATGACGGGCAATCAATAAATTTACACCCGCATATTGCGCAATAATAATACCATCGGTCACTGCAAGCACAGGTGGAGTATCAATCAGTACATGATCAAAATGAGCAGAGGCCTGATCCAGGAAAGTCTTGAATTGATCAGTACTTAATAGTTCAGACGGGTTAACCGGACTCTTACCACGAGTGACAAAATATAGGTTGTCTACAGTGGAAGTTTGAACAATATCTTCATAGCTATTTTGATGATTCAATAATTCCGCTAAACCTGGCTGTACCTCGGCGTTGAAGTATTTATGTAAATAACCACGACGCATATCACCATCAATCACCAAGACCCGTTTCCCACCTTGTGCTAAAATAGTAGCAAGGTTAGTGGTAATGAATGATTTGCCAATTTCAGGTGCGGGGCCAGAAATGGCAATCACATTATTGGTCGCATTCATTAAGGCAAAATGAATCGCTGTTCGCATACTACGCAGACTTTCAATCGCAATATCACCGCTATCTTTAACTGCAAGAATAGGAATATTCTTTTTCTTCTTCAATAGTTTAATGCGGCTTTCTTGAATAACAGAGCGTGGCACCGTAGCATAGACTGGCAAATCAAGCTCATTTTCAATTTGAGTTGCATCTTTAATACCTGAACGCATCATATTACGTAGTAGGGCGAGTAATGTACCTAAGAAAGCGCCCAAGAAAATAGATAAAATTAGAATTTGTAATTTCTTTGGTTTAATGGGTTCAATGGGCTCGACTGCAGTATCGACAATACGCACATTGCCAATTTCACCCGCTTTGGCAATCCGGAGTTGCTGATAGGAATTCAATAGTCCTGTATACAGCTGCTGTTTAACTTCGACTTCACGGAACAATTGTAAGTATTGACGTTGTAACTCAGGTAAACGTCTTAAAGTCCCATCCAGTTCTGCAATTTTGCTATTAATTGCACCAAGTTGGGCATTCATTTGCTGCATCACCGGATGCTCACCCGTATATTTAGCTGCAGCTTCTGCAACACGCTGTTCCAGTTCGGCTTTTTGTGTTTCTAAAGTAATACTTTGGGTTAAGTACAATTCTGATTCTTTGGTCACATCAACCGTATTATACTGCTGACGGAATCGGTTGAATTCGCGCTCTGCAACATCAAGTTGCTGTTTTAGCTCAGGGAGTTGATCTTCTAAAAACTTCAGGGTTTGAGCAGTTTCAGCCGAACGGCGTTCAATATTTTGCTGGCTATAAGCTGTAAGAATGGCATTCAAGACTTGAGTGATGTGTTGTTTGTCTTCACCTTGGTAGTTTAGACCTAATACACCTGTCGATTTTCCTTTTTCAGCCACTACGTAGCTGGCAGTTAAAGTTTGCATGGCAGCAGGTAGGCTTTGCTTTCGAATATTGTAGGCTGCATCAAAACTGTCTTGGCTAAAAATAGCCACTTTCCAGAGACCATATTCTGATTGTAATTGACTGATCTGATTCAAAGGTGCCGAGAAAACGATTTGATTTGTGACAGAATCTGTCAGGTTATATTTTCCTGATTCAAAACTCAGGATTAAATTTTTATCCTGAAAATATTGTGGAATTTCAAAATGGCGGATATCAAAACTTTTTTGATTGTCTTTGAATAATACCGATTTTTCTGAATATTCTGTCGCATATTCATGCTTGGTGATTAAACGATTCCAGAAACTGTCTTCTGTACCGGATACACGAATATTGAGATTTAAACGATCGATGACTGTACCGAGCACCAAACGTGATTTTAAAATTTCAATTTCAGCTTGAGCAGGGGATTTTTGCTCCATCATACTGGATAAGTCGCCTAATAAGGCCGCTGAAGCTCCTTTATTGTCTTCAACTTGAACCATCGCATCTACCGCGTAGGTATCCGGTGTGGTTCTTAAGTAGAGTAAGGCACAGACCAAACTTAAAATAATACATAGGGCAATCAGTTTCCATTGTGCAAGTAAGGAAAAAAATAATTCCTTCAAGTCAATGGTGTCTTCAGTGTTGGCGGTTTGGCTCATAATTTAAATATCAAAAAGTGAAAATATTAAAAAACTTAAATATATTTTTTCCAGTCAGCAATATAGTCTTGAATGAGTTGGCAAGTTTCATCAAAGAATGCTTGATCATGCTGATAAGGGTCGGCAACATTTTTTCCTTGCCAGTGGCCAAGTCTGAATGTTTTACCTTTGGCAAATGGCCAGGTCTGTTCGATATGTTTTTGTTGATTTTGACTCATCACAAGAACCAAATCAGCTTTTTTAATCAGCTCAGCATTGAGTTTTTTCGCAATATGAGGACTCATATCAATCCCAAAACGTTGCATGCATAGACTGGCTTTTTCATCGGCTGTATGTCCAACGACTCCGGCAATCCCGGCAGACTCAATCTGTAAATGCGGATATTCCTGTTTTAAAAAGTATTCGGCCATAGGACTACGGCAAATATTGCCAATACAAACTACCAAAATATTCTTAATTTTCATTAGTCCCCCAAGCGCTCTAAGTCATAAATAGCATTAGAAAAAGGGACAATTTGACTAATAATACGTTGCCAACGGACTAAACCTGTCGCATCGACATAGACAATATCATTACTGCGCATTTTAAATTGATTGGCTAGGCCAAAGTCGGCAATGCTGGTCAAATCCATTTGGTAGACTTCAGTATGAACTGCATTTGGTTGACTTCTTACAATATAAACCTTACTACGGCTGGCAGAGAGTGGATTTAGGCCCAGACTTTCTCCTAATACATCACTCAGGCTCATACCTTGATCACGCATAGGTAAGGGCTGGTTTTTCCCGGATTCACCCATCACATAGATTTTCTGGTTTTCACGGTTATTCACATATAAGGTGTCATTGGGTTGAATAAGTAAGTTATGTAGGGATAGGCCCGCTTTTTCTAGTTCTACTGTATTTAAATTATAACTGCGCCCCTGACGAACCAATGTCATAGAAGCATTATCACCTTGTTGTGCATTGACCCCACCGGCCATACCTAATGCGGTGTAAACACTGACAGGTTGATCACTTAAATAAAACTGACCGCCTTTTATGACATTGCCCTGAACGGAATAGCGCTGGCCCTGATAGGAGAGAACTCGTACAATAACATCAGGCGTTTTTAAATAACGTGAAAGCTGGTTGCGTAATTCACGATTGACTTGAGTCAACGACTTACCCGCAGCCTTGTAGCGGCCAATAATCGGGAACTGGATATAACCTTGAGAGTCAATTTGATAGCCAATTGAACGCGCAGAGTCTTCACTTCCTGCATTTGGGGAAGAGGGTGTTAGTTCCGGGTAGGCCCATAAATAAATGGATAGTATATCACCCGAACTCAGACTGTAGTTACGCTGCGAGGTGCTAAACAAATGGGCATAATCCTGTTGCATGTTTTTTACAGCAGGCTGAACAGCCATAATAGAATCTTGAGTGATTTTGATGACATTCACTGTAGTGCCAAGGTCAGTTTGAAAAACGCCTTCAGTAGGTAAGTCGTATGTTTGTAGACCAGAGGTGACGGCACACCCTGTAGTAGCAATGCCACATGCCAATAAAGCAACTAATTGAAAGTGTCGCACACGTTTTCCTGAATAGTAATTTTTAAATTTTAAAATTGAAGCTATTCTACCCATTTTATTGAAAATATACATAGCATTTTTTAATAATCTTCTGCTGCATGATAAATAATAGAAAATGGTCAAAATTATAAATTATTTGAGTGGGTGTTTATAATAGACTTCTTGCATTAGTCAAAATTTAAATAGCCCAAAGCTACATTTTATAAGGTTTTAGCCAATTCAAAAATTAGGTAAAACGATACTTTCGCAAGAGGTCTAATATAATGGATTTTACAGAAAGTATACACAGACTATTTTTAAGGTAATTTGAGCGCAAACATAATAGAAATTTCATAATTTTCTGTTAGTATACCTGCTATAAGATTTAACCTTTATGCGTACAGTACATAAATAAGGCGTTAAAATGCTGTCTGTTGTGGATTTAAAGATTACAGTGATTGGTTTAGGCTATATCGATTTACCTTTAGTCGTTGAATTCGAAAAAATAGCCAGTATAGGGATAAGCGAGTTGAGTTGAATAGCCGGACTGTAAGTAGGTTAAGATCATATTTAGAAGTATTTTTATTCAACTACTTTAAAAAATTAGGTATGAATATTAGGTTATAACTACAGGAAATTATGAAAATTTTAATTACTGGCGGTGCAGGATTTATTGGTTCAGCTGTCATCCGTCATATTATTCTAAGTACTAACAATCAAGTCCTGAATATAGATAAACTGACTTATGCTGGTAATTTAGAGTCATTAAAAGAAATTGATCAGCATTCGAATTATCAGTTCAAACAAATAGATATTTGTGATACTGAGCAAATTACGAAAGCAATTGAAGCATTTCAACCGGATGCGATTATGCATTTAGCTGCAGAGTCGCATGTAGATCGTTCCATTGACGGTCCAGCAGCATTTATTCAAACCAATATTGTGGGAACTTATACCTTATTAGAAGCTGCTCGAAAGTACTGGATGAGTCTAGAGCCAAAAGCTCAACAAAAGTTCCGCTTTCATCATATTTCAACTGATGAAGTATATGGCGATTTAGAAGGCACGACAGATTTGTTTACAGAAACAACTTCATACGCGCCAAGCTCTCCATATTCTGCCTCTAAAGCCAGTTCGGATCATTTGGTACGTGCTTGGCATAGGACCTATGGTCTGCCAGTAATTGTGACTAATTGTTCAAATAATTATGGTCCGTATCACTTCCCCGAAAAATTAATTCCATTGGTGATTCTAAATGCACTGGATGCTAAACCTTTACCAGTATATGGGAATGGTCAGCAAATTCGGGATTGGTTATTTGTAGAAGATCATGCACGTGCTTTATATAAAGTGGTGACCGAAGGCGTAGTAGGTGAAACCTATAATGTTGGTGGCCATAACGAAAAACAGAATATAGAAGTGGTCAAAACTATTTGTAAGATTTTGGATGAGTTAAAGCCACAAGCCAATGGTCAAACTTATGAATCACTGATTACATTTGTAAAAGACCGCCCTGGTCATGACTTACGCTATGCGATTGATGCTACAAAAATTCAAAATGAATTAGGGTGGACACCAACGGAAACATTTGAAACTGGAATCCGTAAAACGGTAGAGTGGTATTTAAATAATCAGGAGTGGGTTGCTCATATTCAAAGTGGGGAATACCAATCTTGGTTAGAAAAACAATACAAGGCTAAGTAATGAAAATCTTATTGCTTGGAAAAAATGGACAAGTTGGTTGGGAGCTTCAGCGTTCCCTTGCGCCATTGGGTGAGGTGATTTCACTTGATCGAAATGGTTTAAATCAATGGTGTGGTGATTTAAGTAAGCCTGATCAAATTTATCAAACTATTGTAGATATAGCGCCAAATGTTGTTGTGAATGCAAGTGCTTATACTGCTGTAGATTTGGCTGAAACAGAACAAGATATGGCTAATCTCATTAATTATGTGGCAGTAGGGAAGATAGCTGAGGCTTGTGCTCAAATTAAGGCACTTTTAGTGCATTATTCGACAGATTATGTTTTTGATGGTGAAGGTACATCAATATTTAATGAAACAGATGTACTGAAACCCTTGAATGCATATGGTCAAACTAAGGCATTAGGTGAGCAGGCTATTCAAAATGCTCAATGCAATTATTTGATATTTCGAACATCATGGGTTTTTGCTCAAAAAGGTAAAAACTTTTTAAAAACAATGCTTGCTCTATCTCAGCAGCGTGAAGAATTATCTATTATTGATGATCAAATTGGTGCTCCAACGTCAGCTGAGCTAATTGCCGATGTAAGTGCTCATGCGATTGTGCAGACATTGCGAGATCAAACTAAAATTGGTATTTACCATTTGGTTGCTAGTGGGGAAACATCGTGGTTTGAGTATGCAAACTATATATTTGAGCAAGCAAAAAACTTAGGTGTTAATTTAGCCATTCAACAAGTTAATCCGATTCAAACAGCAGCATATCCGACACCAGCTAAACGTCCACATAATTCACGATTAAATAATCAAAAAATTCAACATGCTTTTCAAATCTATTTGCCAGATTGGAAAGTGCATGTACAAAGAACAGTAGTTGAGGTTTTTCATAAATGAGCATAAAGCGTAAAGGTGTTATATTGGCAGGTGGTTCAGGCACACGCTTACATCCTATTACTAAAGGTGTATCTAAGCAGCTTTTACCAATTTATGATAAACCCATGATTTATTATCCATTATCAGTATTGATGTTGGCAGGTATTCGTGAGATTTTAATTATTTCGACGCCTGAAGACTTACCAAACTTTGAAAAGTTACTTGGTGATGGTTCGCAGTTTGGTATTGAGTTGAGTTATAAAGAACAGCCTTCACCAGATGGATTAGCTCAGGCTTTTATTATTGGTGAAGAATTTATAGGTAATGATCATGTGTGCTTAATATTGGGTGACAATATTTATTATGGTCAAAATTTTAGTAAGCAATTAAAAGTAGCAAATGCTGTTGATGTTGGCGCCACCGTTTTTGGTTATCATGTGACTGATCCAGAGCGTTTTGGTGTGGTAGAGTTTGATACAACTGGCAAAGTATTGAGTATTGAAGAAAAGCCAACTCATCCAAAATCACCTTATGCAGTCACTGGATTGTATTTCTATGATAATCGGGTTATTGAGTTTGCTAAACAGGTAAAACCGTCCGCACGTGGCGAGTTAGAAATTACCGATATTAACAATGCTTATTTGAAAGATGGTTCACTCAATGTTGAATTACTTGGGCGTGGTTTTGCATGGCTAGATACGGGAACCCATGAATCTCTTCTAGAAGCAGGTCAGTTTGTGTATACCATTGAAAAACGTCAATCGCTAAAAGTGGCCTGTTTAGAAGAAATTGGTTTTCAGCAAGGTTGGATTTCAAAAGAAAAACTTAAGGAAAGTGCAGAAGCACTTAGAAAAACAGATTATGGTCAATACTTATTGAAATTATTGGATGAAGTAAAATGAGAGTTGAAAAAACAAAACTCGACGGTTTATTAGTACTTCATCCACAAATTTTTGGGGATGAGCGTGGTTGGTTTATGGAAAGCTTTAATCAACAAAGTTTTGAGAATGCATTAAAGGAATTAAATTTACCTATTCCAATATTTGTGCAGGACAATCATTCCTGCTCACAAAAAGGTGTGTTGAGAGGTTTGCATTTTCAGCGTGAACCTTATGCACAAGGTAAGTTGGTGCGTGTAGTTCAAGGTAAAGTTTGGGATGTAGCTGTAGATATTCGTCCTAATTCTAAAACTTATGGAGAATGGGTTGGTGTAGAGTTGAGTGCAGAAAATAAAACTATGTTTTGGATTCCTGAAGGATTTGCACATGGCTTTATAGCATTAGAAGATAATACTCAGTTTCTTTATAAAACTACTAATTATTATAATAAGGAAAGTGAAGGTTCGATTATCTGGAATGATCCTAAGCTGGAAATTGATTGGAAAGTAAATTGTGAAAATATGGTAATTTCAGAAAAAGATAAGTTAGCTCAACCCTTTAATAGTTTGTAAAACTGGAATATAGTTAAATATGGTAAATTTACGTAAGGAAAGTATATATCTATATACGATACAATTAAGTAATTTTGCTATTCCTTTGTTGATATTACCATATTTAACTAAAGTTTTAGGTTTAGGGGGGCTTGGTAAGCTTGGTATACTACAAACAATATTTTTCTTCATGGGTTTTATAATTGATTTTGGATTTACTTATTCAGCTTCTAGAGAAATTAGTTTAAATAATGATAGAAAGCAATTAAATAAAATTTATACTAATGTGCAAATCTTAAGATTTTTTATTTTTATTATTATTGGTTTTTCTCTAATCCTAGTATTAAATTTTTTAAATCTTAAAGAAGAGGAGGAATTGGGTTATATATTGTCAATTCTTTCAAGTTTAAGTTTTGTTCTTATTCCTAATTGGTTGTTTAATGGGATTTCCCAAAACTCTATATTATCATTCTTTACATTAATTTTTAAAATTATAACTTTAGTGCCAATTTTTTTGTTTGTTAATAATAGTGAGCAATATTTACTCGTATTTCTTATTCAGAATTCTAGTCTAATTTTACTTGGTATAATTGTCTGCATATATATAAGCATTAATAAAAAAATAAAATTTAATTTTAAGGATATTGAATTTATTTACATGAGAAAAATTTTAAAGGAAAGTTTTGATGTGTTTAGTGGTTCTGCTTTGAGTGTGGTTTATACAACCTTTGTTCCTATTTTAATAAAAATATCATTAGGGGATAAATGGGTTGGCGTATATATATTAGTTGAAAAAATACTCTCTTTATTGAAACAAATGTTTATGCCAATTATTCAAGCTTTTTACGCAAAAATATGTTTGCTTTATAGTGAAAATGAAGTAAAAGAAGTTAATAAGCTTACTGATAAAATATTAATATTATATTTCTGCTTAACTGCAACAGCATTGTTGTTTAATGTTGCCTTTGGTGAATTTTTTATAAAGTTGTTTTTTAATGACCAGCAAATTATATTTAAATATATTTTTATATCTATTTTAGGACAATTTGTAGTAGGACTATCAATTGTTACGATGTATTGTGGAATACTTCCATCTGGGAATGGGTATATTTTGAAGAGAATTTATGCAAAAGCCTCTATATTATTTATAGCTTTAATATGTATTATGTGGAATTTTTTAACATTAGATATAATTTATTATTTGGTAATTTTTGTTGAGTTAATAATTGTGATAAATGCTTACTTATTTATGAGAAATAAAATTAATGGAGTTCAAGTGTGAAAATTTGTTTTTTAGTAGTAATCTATAATAAAAGTATAGAGGAATCTACGACTTTAAAAGGATTATTAAAACTACTAAATAGTAATTTTAATTGTTTGGTGGTAAATAATGGTCCAAAAAAGATAACTCCTCTAAATTTAAAAAATTTTGATTTTGTTGAGCATTTGGATAATAAACCATTAAGTATTATATATAATGATTTTATAAAAAACTACGAAGCTGATAGATATGTGATTTTAGATGATGACTCAATATTGTGTGAATCATTCATTGAAAGAGTATTCAGTAAGAATCTAGATTTATTTGACTTGGAATTGCCTAAAGTTTTTGATAAAAATAATAAATTATTTTATCCATTAAGAAATTGGTATCCAATTAAAGAAAATGAATATTATTTAAATTATAGAGAGGATTTTATATTTTCGATTGGATCTGGTTTGGTAATAACTAAAAATCTAGTAAATCACTTTAAAATAAAAAATATAAATTTATTTAATGAGGCATTTGCCTTATATGGTGTGGATTTTAGCTTATTTTGGGAGTTAAGAAAATACAATTTCGATAATTTGAAAATAACATCTGTTTCAAAAATTATACATGATATGTCTTTGCATGGAGATATTTCTGATTTTAAGCGTAATGAATTGTATATGAATTTTGCATTACAAATGAGATATTATCCAAATATTGTTAATTTTAAAAATTTCATATATTCACTACTACAATTGATTAAAAAAAATAAACTTAAAGAAGTCTTAATGATGATAAAAGTTTATATTCTTGCTAAACATCCTAAATGTTAAATTTTGATAATTCAACTAATTAATGTAAAATGTTTAAATTAAAAATTTTTTAGAAGAGTTGTTTATGCTATTAAGTATTATTGTGCCTATGTATAATGCAGAAAAATTTATCATTGAATGCTTGGAGAGTATAGTTTTTCAATTGTCATCAAATACCGAATTAATAATAGTAGATGATTTTAGTACTGACAATTCTAAAATTGTTTTAAAAAATTTTTTAAAAAATTTGAATCCTGAGAAAAGTAAATTAATAAAGTTAATTTCATTAGAAAGAAATTTTGGGGTGGGTTATGCTAGGTCAATTGCTATTTCATATTCTACAGGAGTTTATATTAGCTCTATTGATCCTGATGATATAGTAGCATGTGATTATATAGAAAAAATTCTAAATATATTGAATTTATATTCTCCCGATATTTTGCAATTTCATATTTCAAGATTTTACAAAAAAATAGATGATGGAAATATTTTATCAAAGTTTTTTTTAAAAAATGGAATTTATTGTATAGATGAAAATATCCTAAAAAGTTTTTATGAACAAAGCTTCTGGAGTTTTTGCACACGAGTAATTCGTAAGGATTTATTTGAAAATATCAATTTTTCAAGTTTAAGGAACTGTGAGGATGTATATGCATTACCATTAATATTGTTAAAATCAAAAAGTATTTTTATTTTGGATGAAACACTTTATTATTATAGGTTAAATACAGAAAGCTTATCTAAAAGTAAAAAAAATATTGAAAATACATTAATAAGCTATAATTTTATACTAAAAGACCATATAAAATTATTAAATAAAAATAATAGTCTATTTTTTTCTATTGTTCCTGTTTTAAGAGGTTATATTCAATTTTGCTTAGTAAATAAAGGGTATATTTATGCTAAAAAAGAATGGATGGAGTATAAAAAAACACCTGAATTGGAAGTTAGTAAAATTAGTAAAATTAGTAAAATTAGTAAAATTAGTCATATTTTATTTATGATTTTTGGTGTAGAATTTTTATATTTGTTATATTTAATTAAAAAATAGCTGGTTATGAAAAAAGTTTGTTTCCTGATAGGTAATTTGAATAATTCTGGTGGTACTGAACGTGTAACTACACTTATTGCAAATGAATTATCACGTAAAAAAATTAATGTTTGTATTCTAAGCCTAATAGAAGGTGAAAAACCATTTTTTGACTTAGATTCTAATGTTGATTTTTATTCTTTATATGAAGAAAAGATTTCATTTGCTAGAAATTATATAAGTATAATTTGGAAAATTCGTAATTTTTTACAAGACTACAAAATTGATACTTTGATCGTAGTGGATAGTATATCTTGTGTTTTTACTGTACCTGCATTATTTGGGTTGAAAATTAAACATATTTGCTGGGAGCATTTTAATTTTAAGGTTAATCTCGGGGTAAAGTATCGAGATATTGGTCGTAGATGGGCAGCTAAATATTGTGATAAGATAGTGGTTTTAACTAATAGTGATAAAGAACTATGGTTAGAGGGTATTAAGAAAAATAATATAAATTCAAAGTTAGTGACAATCCCAAATCCCAATCCTTATGAAAATACTAATATTGACCGTTATTCAACACGAGAAAAAGTTATAGTTGCTGTAGGTCGATTAACTGAGCAGAAAGGCTTTGACTTACTTATAAAAGCTTGGGCTAAAATATCAAATCACCATGCTGAATGGGTATTAAAGATAATTGGAAGCGGAGAAGACAAAGAAAGCCTTGAATTGCTTGCTAAAAATGAAAATGTGGATTCAAGTGTTCAATTAATTCCTGCTACAAAAAACATAGAGATATTTTATAAACAAGCTTCAATATTTTGTCTAAGTTCTCGTTATGAAGGTTTTGGTATGGTAATTTTAGAAGCACAAGCTTTTGGTTTGCCTGTAGTAAGTTTCGAATGTGATTGTGGTCCTTCTGATCTAATTCATCATGGAAAAAATGGTTATTTAGTGCCAAGTGAAGACATTGATGCATTGAGTAAGAGTCTTTCTAAAATGATATCTTTATCAAAAGATGATTATATTGAGTATTCATACAATGCATATTTGAATGCTAATAAATTTAATGTGAAAAATTTATTAAATCTTTGGCTTGAAATTGTGTAGGTTTTTATGAAAATTTTATATGTAATTACAGGTTTAGGGCAGGGTGGTGCAGAGCGAGTAGTTTGTGATCTAGCTGATCAAATGCATCAGCGGGGACATAGTGTTAAAATCGCTTATCTGACTGGAGATGTTTTTACAAAGCCTCGTTGCCCTGAAATTGAATTAATTAAAATTAATTTAAATAGTTTATGGTTATTTCCTCTTGCTTATATTAAGCTTTCTAAAGTAATTAGAATTTTTAAACCAGATGTTGTTCATTCACATATGGTACATGCTAATATTTTTACGCGCCTTGTTCGAATAACTACCTCTATAAAGAAACTTATTTGTACTGCACATAATAGTGATGAAGGTGGGAGATGGAGAATGCTTGCGTACAGATTTACACATAATCTAGCTGACTTAACTACTAATGTTAGTAATGAAGCAGTACAAGCATTCATCGAAAAAAAAGCAGTACCAGACTCAGATATTATTACAACATATAATGGAATAGATCTGAGTAGGTTTTTTTATAACTCGGAAGCCAAAAATAAAATTCTGAATGAGCTTAATATAAATATAAATTCTTATTTGATTCTAGCAGTGGGACGTTTTAGTGAGCAGAAGGATTACCCAAATTTATTACAGGCTTTTAAAACTTTAAAAAATAAGAGTACTGGAGATATTAAATTAATTATTGCAGGAGATGGGGAGCTACGTTCAGAAATTGAAAGCATTATTGATGAGTTAGGTTTAAAGCAAGAAGTTTTTTTATTAGGAAGACGCAATGATATCCCGGATTTAATGAGTGCTGCAGACTTATTTGTTCTTTCTTCTAAGTATGAGGGGTTTGGTCTGGTAGTTGCTGAAGCAATGGCATGCAATACACTAGTTGTTGCTACAGATTGTGGCGGAGTTGCAGAAGTTTTGAATAATGATGATTTCTTGGTGCCTACATCTAATTCAAAAGCATTAGCAGATAAAATGTGCTATGCCTTAACTCTTGATGAAAAACAAAAGAGTGAAAATATTATAAAGAATATTCGTCATGTGGAACAAAATTTTTCATTAGAAGAAAAAGTTAAACAATGGATACATATCTATCATGAGTAGTCTTTTGAAAAAAATATCAAATAAATCTTTATTTTTATGTATTGTTTTTCTGATTTTTTTAAAGATTTGTTTTTATTTTTTGATAAAAAATGATCACATTTCTCTTGGTTTAGGTGGTGGTAATGACTCAGATTATTATCATGACTATGTTTTGGGTTATATTGATCTTGCTGTAAATATTTGGCCTGTCTTTTTAAAATTTTTTAATGATCTTGGTTTTTATTCCCGTGATGGAATTTCTTATTTACTTTTATTTTTAAATTTATTTATTATTCCTGTTTTAGTAGCAAAACTTTCAGGATTAAAATTTAAGAATAATCAGAAATATTACCTTTATAGTTTCTTGTTATGTTTAATCTATCCCACGATTTTTTTCTATACATTTGATATTTATCGTGATGTATTTATGGTGTTTACTTTTTTGGTAGGATGCTTAATTGTAAAAAAATCTTTAAATAGCTTGAGTTTTATTTCTTTCTCATTTTTTTATATATTTGCTATTTTAATAGGTCTATTCTTGTTGGCTCTTCGCCCATATTTGGGTTATGCTTTTCTATTAGCATTAATTTTATGGAAAATTAAGCTGACAAAAAAACGTATTTTTCTATTTTCGATTCTATATTTCTTGACCTTATTCTTCGCAAATTATATTGGTTTATTTGAAAGTTTAACAGAATACCGATCTGCTTTTGAAGAGAGCGACGGAGGCTCCACACTCGGATTAGACTTTTCTAATCCTGTAATGTTTATCCCTAATTTTATTCTAAGTATATTAGGGCAACTTTTTGGTTTATATATTACAAATCCTTTAGCTATTGCTTTGTTTTTTATTGAAACGGTGCCTTTCATCTTCATGTTTTTTTATATTTTAAAAAATATAAAATATACCGATAGTTTTATGCAGTTTCTAATAGTTTTTTTTGTATTGTATGCAAGTGTTTGGCTAATTGGTAATGATAACTTAGGTACGGCTATTCGGTTGAGACTGTATAATTATCTTGCTGTTTATATATGTTTTTTTTATATATTAAAACTTAAATCAGATTATAAAATTGGAAAGGTACTTAAAACATGAAGGTAGTAATTATTGGTACCATTGCCTCTAGCTTCTACGGATTTCGTGCAGACTTAATTTGTACACTCTTGAAAAAAGGCCATAAAGTCTATGCTTTTACATCTGAATCTACGGCTGAGGACCTAAAAAAAATAGAACAACTTGGTGCAATTCCCATTACCTATACTTTAAATCGAGGTGGGTTAAATCCATTAGCAGATATTTTTGCAACCTATCAACTCGCAAAGAAAATTAAAGTAATTAATCCAGACCTCGTATTTTCTTATTTTTCTAAACCTGTAATTTTTGGTACATTAGCAGCAAAAATAGCTAAAGTGCCGCGTATTATTGGGATGCTCGAAGGTCTAGGTTATACTTTTACAGATCAGCCAGAGGGCCTAAGTAAAAAAACGCAACTTATAAGAAAAATACAGGTTTTTTTATATAAAATAGTCTTACCACAACTTGATCAACTTATTTTTTTAAATCCTGATGATCCAAAAGATTTACTTGAAAGGCATGCAATACAAGTAAAAAAAGTAAAAATTTTGGGTGGGATTGGCTTAAATTTAAAAGATTATCCATACCAACCGCTAAATAGCATTCACTTTCCTATAAAGTTTCTATTTATTGGTCGCTTACTTAAAGAAAAAGGTATTTTCGAGTTTGTTCAAGCAGCAAAATTAGTAAAAAAAATATATCCTGATACCCAGTTTACAGTACTTGGAGCAATAGACCATCATAATTTAGGTGCATTGCAACAAACAGAGCTTGATGCTTTAATTTCTTCAAATATTATTCACTATCCTGGATATGTCGATAATATTAAAGATTGGATTGTAGACAGTCATGTATTCGTATTGCCGTCCTATCGTGAAGGAGTACCTCGAAGTACACAGGAAGCTATGGCGATAGGACGCGCAGTTATTACAACAGATGTTCCAGGTTGTAGAGAGACAGTAATTAACAAGCAAAATGGTTTTATCGTGCCAAAATGGAATTCTGAAGCTCTAGCTGAAAAAATGATTTATTTTATTAAAAATCCTGAAAAAATTCGTGAAATGGGGGATGTAAGCTATCAAATTGCCGCTAATAAATTTGATGCAGAAAAAGTGAATCAACGTTTAATAAATATTCTAGGTTTGTAAATGCTAAAACGCTTCGTCGATATTATTATTGCCTCCGTTGCCCTGATCCTGCTTTCACCACTTTATGCCTTTGTCGCTTATAAAGTGAAAAAAAATCTGGGCACTCCGGTCTTGTTTCGCCAGGTGCGTCCTGGTTTACATGGCAAGCCCTTTGAAATGATCAAGTTCCGTACCATGAAAGATGCTGTAGACGAGCAGAGTAACCCATTGCCGGATAGCGAACGTCTAACGCCTTTTGGTCAAATGCTACGTTCTACCAGTCTGGATGAAATGCCGGAACTTTGGAATGTGATCAAAGGGGATATGAGTATTGTCGGCCCACGCCCTCTGCTGATGGAATACCTGCCGCTTTACAGCCCCAAACAAGCTAGACGTCATGATGTACGTCCAGGCATGACTGGGCACGCGCAGATCAATGGCCGTAATGCAATTGACTGGGAAGAAAAATTCAAGCTGGATACCTGGTATGTCGAAAATCAATCGATTTGGCTCGACTTTAAAATCATGTTTAAAACGGTACATAAAGTTTTAGCAAAAGATGATATCAGTGCCGAGGGTGAAGCCACCATGACCAAATTTACCGGTACAAAAACGGATAATCTCCATGACTGAAATCTATGCCGTCTATGGCGCTTCAGGTTGTGGCCGAAGCTTGATGCCTGTGGCTCGCCAGCAATTACAGCGTCAGAATATAAATGCCGAAATCTATTTTATAGATGACAGTCTGATCGAAGAAATGACGGTTAATGGACATAGAGCATTAAATTATGCAGCATTTAAAAATCTAAAGGCTGATAGAAAGTCAGTTCTCATTGCGATTGCCAATAGTCAGATCCGTGAAAAAATAGCTAAAAAACTTGAACAAGATGCAATTGAGCTATGGGCGGTTCAGGCAAATAATATCGTGCGCATGGATGCAATAGAAATTGCCCCAGGTGCTGCTTTAAGCCCTTTTGTAACCCTCACTTCCAATATCAAGATTGGTAAATGTTTTCATGCCAATTTATACAGTTATGTTGAGCATGATTGCATCATTGGCGATTATGTCACCTTTGCTCCCGGGGTGAAATGCAATGGCAATATCCATATCGAAGATCATGCCTATATTGGTACAGGTGCTGTGATTAAACAGGGTACACCTGACAAGCCTTTAGTGATTGGCAAGGGGGCGGTGGTCGGTATGGGGGCTGTGGTCACCAAGAGCGTTCCACCGGGTGTGACCGTAGTCGGCAATCCGGCACGGATCTTAGAGAAAAAAATAAGTTTTTAAATTTAAAAATTCAGGACACATCATGTTAAACACTGCATTTGAACCATGGCCAAGTTTTACTCAGGAAGAAGCGGATACGGTTTCCCAGGTTTTGTTGTCGAATAAAGTCAACTACTGGACCGGACAGGAATGCCGCGAGTTTGAAAAAGAATTTGCCCGGTTTGCAGAAACCCGGTTTGCAGTGGCATTGGCTAATGGCACGGTGGCACTTGATGTTGCACTCAAGGCATTAGGTATTGGCGCAGGGGATGATGTGATTGTTACCTCACGTACCTTTCTGGCCTCGGCCAGCTCCATTGTCACGGCAGGAGCAAACCCGATCTTTGCCGATGTTGAACTGGATTCCCAAAATATCTCCCGTCGGACCATTGAAGAGGTCATCACACCCAATACCAAAGCCATCATTTGTGTGCATCTGGCAGGCTGGATGTGCGACATGGACCCGATCATGCAGCTGGCTTCCGATAAAGGCCTGTATGTGATCGAAGACTGTGCACAGGCGCATGGAGCAAGATACAAAGGCAAATCTGCCGGTTCAATTGGTCATATTGGTGCCTGGTCCTTCTGTCAGGACAAGATTATGACTACGGGCGGTGAAGGTGGCATGGTCACCACCAATGATGAAAATTTATGGAAAAAAATGTGGTCTTATAAAGACCATGGCAAGAACTTTGATAGTGTATATAATAAACAGCATCCGCCGGGTTTCCGTTGGTTGCATGACTCATTTGGTACCAACTGGCGCATGATGGAAATGCAGGCAGTGATTGGGCGTATTCAGCTCAAAATGATGCCGGAATGGACGGAAAAACGTACTAAAAATGCTGAAAGAATTTTGAGTTGTTTTGAGAATAGTCCATATTTTACTGTACATTATCCTAATAATGACTATGTGCATGCCAACTATAAATGCTATGTACAAGTAAATACAGATCAATTGCCTGAAGGATGGTCACGTGACCGAATTATGGCAGAGATTAATGCTTTGGGCGTACCTTGTTTTAGCGGATCTTGCTCAGAGATCTATTTGGAGCATGCGTTTGATCATACAAAATGGCGTCCAGTAGAACGTTTGAAAAATGCGCAGCAATTGGGTGAAACCAGTTTAATGTTTTTGGTGCATCCGACATTAACAGAAGATAATATTCAGACAACCGAATATGGCATTCAACAAGTGATTGGTCGTATATAATCTATCAATGATTCAGTCACGTAGAATGTACCAATAGGTGCATTTGATAAATTTATCCAGGTTTCAATTTAGTCATTCTAATATTTAAATTGAGTTGAAACTTATAAGTCATATTGAGAAGACACATCACGTGAAATCTATCATCTTGCCATTAGTTGAATCTCCACGATCAGCAAAATTAGTATTTTTGGTCGTCTTGGACTTCTTTATTTTCCCGGTTCTGATCTGGCTTTGTTATGCCATTCGACAGTTTGATCTCGGTGCAGAAGTTGTACCCAATATTCCCTTTGGGTCAGTTTGGGTCAGTGCTATTGCAGTCTTTGCGCTGTTTATTTGTGGTGTATACCGTTTTATTGTTCGTACGTTTAATGAATTTTTTATTGCCAAATTAGGTCTAGCAACCATATTAAGCGTGATTGGTTTGTACTTGTTAGCTTATAGTACGCATGCGTTTGTTCCGACCTCAATTCCATTAATGTTTGGCTTTATGATGTTTGCCTGGGTTTGGTTCAGTCGTGGCGTTATTCGCTTTGTGGTGAGATCCTACTTACAGGCTAATGTGCCGAAAAAACGGATTGCTATTTATGGGGCTGGTTATGCAGGCCAACAGGTTGCAGCGACTTTAAATCGCTCCCATGAGCATTTGCCGATTATATTTATTGATGATAACCCATCTTTAAGAGGCCAGAATATTGGCGGTGTTCAAGTATATTCGCCACATAGAGCTTTAAAATGTTTGGTTAAACTACGTATTGATGAAATCCTAATTGCTTTACCGTCAGTGGGAAGAATCCGTAAAAGTGAGATTGTTAAGTTTTTAGAACCAGCCCACCTTAAAATTACCGAAATTCCAGGTTTAACTAAACTGGTCAATGGTGAAATTCGAATTTCTGATATTCAGGAAGTGGATATTATTGATTTACTGGGGCGTGATCCTGTACCGCCAGTTCCAGCGCTTTTGGCTAAAAATATTAACAATAAAGTAGTCATGGTCACAGGCGCGGGTGGCTCGATTGGTTCAGAACTATGTCGCCAAATTATTAAAAATCAGCCGGCCAAGATTATTATTTATGAGCTAACAGAATTTGCTTTATATCGTATTGATAAAGAATTACGTCTTACGGCAAGCTGTGAAATTATTCCAATTTTAGGTTCAGTTCTTGACGAACGTAAGTTAGAACGGGTGATTGAACAATATGGCGTACAAACCGTTTATCACGCTGCTGCTTATAAGCATGTGCCGCTGGTGGAGTGTAATCCGCTGGCAGGTTTGAAAAATAATGCTGTTGGAACCGCCTTTAGTGTGAATGCGGCGGTAAAAAAAGGTGTAGAAACCTTTGTGTTGATTTCAACTGATAAAGCGGTACGTCCAACCAATGTGATGGGGGCGACCAAACGTATGGCAGAGCTGTACTGTCAGGCTATGGCAGAGGCTCAGGATCAGACCCAGATCAGTATTGTGCGCTTTGGTAATGTACTCGGTTCTTCAGGCTCGGTCGTGCCGCTGTTTAAACAGCAAATTGCCAAAGGCGGTCCAATTACCGTGACCGATCCTGAAGTGACCCGTTTCTTTATGACCATTCCGGAAGCCTCGCAACTGGTGATTCAGGCCGGTGCTTTGGGTACGGGTGGAGATGTATTCTTGCTGGATATGGGCGAGCCGGTAAGGATTCAGGATCTAGCACGACAAATGATTGCCCTGAGTGGTCTCAAGGTTCGAGAAGAACAAAATCCAGATGGCGATATTGAAATTCAATATACTGGGCTGCGTCCAGGCGAAAAACTCTATGAAGAATTGCTGATTGATGAAGAAAATACAGAAATTACTTCACATACGCGCATTCGACGATCCGTCGAAAAACATTATCCATTGACAGAAATTCTGGCAGTATTTAACCGCATGCATGAACTTACAGCGACTCAGGCTGACATTGAATGGGCGCTAACACAACTAGAACATTATGTGGATGGTTATGTACGCGGTAACGAAATTAAAGTGAACTAGGTTTTTATAGATATGATCAAGAAAGCAATTCTCCCTGTGGCGGGTCTAGGTACGCGTTTTCTACCTGCCAGTAAATCCATTCCCAAAGAGATGGTGACTGTTGTGGATCGCCCTGCGATTGAATATGTGGTACGTGAAGCGGTTGCTGCCGGAATTGAGCAGATTATTCTGGTGACCCATTCTTCCAAGGCTTCGATTGAAAACTATTTTGACCGTAACTTTGAGCTTGAAACTACCCTTGAGCAAAAAAACAAAACCGACTTGCTTAAAGAAATTACTGAAATTCTGCCTGCGGGCGTGAGTGTGATTAGTGTCCGTCAGCCGCAGCCTTTGGGTCTGGGTCATGCAGTTTTATGTGCCAAAGCAGTCATTGGCGATGATGATTTTGCGGTGTTGTTGCCGGATGTGCTGGTCAAGGATCAGGATCCTGAAAATGATCTGGCACGCATGATTCAGCGTTATGCTCAGTCTCAGGCTTCACAAATTATGGTAGAAGCAGTGCCTGAACATCTCGTCAACCAGTATGGCATTGTTGATGTTGCGGCATCACCTGAGGAAGGGGAAAGTATCATCATGCAAGGCATTGTCGAGAAACCGGCGATCGGCACTGCACCTTCCAATCTGTCTGTGGTCGGACGTTATATTCTGCCGGCCAAAATCATGCAGCTTTTGGAACAGACACCACGCGGGGCAGGCAATGAAATCCAGCTGACCGATGCAATTGCCATGCTGCAGCAGACAGAAGCTGTAGAAGCATATCGCATGAAAGGCCAGACCTTTGACTGTGGCAGCAAGTTAGGTTATCTAAAAGCTGTTTTACATTATGGCGTCGATCATCCTAAACTCGGTACCGAGTTTAAAGCATTGATTCAGGAACTTGCTTTATAGGAAAGGAATAATATGAAAGTCGCAGTATTGGGAAAAACCCTATTTTCCGGGGTCATGTCGGCCCTTTTATCTGAATGTGGTCATCAGGTGGTCTGGTGTAATAGCTTTGGTGCAGATGAGTCAGCTCGGCCCTATTTTCAGGATGAATCCCTCCAGCTATTACTGCAAAAACAGGAAAAGTCTGGCTTTTTAAACTGTTGCGATTTTCAGCATCTGGATTTTAATCAGGATGTTTTTTTCTTTAGTTTTAATGCGACTGAAGAGCAACAGGCGTTTCAGATGGTGGATACCATCCGGCATGCCTGTTTTGCCCATCCCAAACTGATGATTAATGCCTCGACCTTTGGCTTGCATGGCACGCAACGCTTTCAGCAGTTGCTGCCGAATGATGACTGGATTTATCTGCCAGATATTATTCAGGAAGGGAATGCACTGCGTAGCTTTACTCAGGCCACCCAGCTGATTGTGGGCTGTGATCATGCAGATATCCAGCCTAAAATCAAAGAACTCTTACGTCCATTATTTCCACGCGCGCAGCAGTATCTATTTATGCCGGTTCTGGATGCCGAATTTACCAAGTTGAGTATTTCCGGCATGCTGGCCACCCGGATCAGTTATATGAATGATCTGGCCAGTGTGGCAGAAAAGCTTGGCATTGATATTGAACAGGTACGGCAAGGCATGGCTGCGGATAACCGGATTGGTTCTGCCTATCTGTTCCCCGGCGTTGGTTTTGGTGGAGAGAATTTCTCCCATGATATCCGGACGCTTACTCACGCCGTGGCAGATTCAGGGGTAAAAAACCAGTTGCTGGAACAGGTCTGGGACATTAACGAACAGCAAAAAGAATTACTGTTCCGTAAACTCTGGAACTATTTCCGTGGAGACTTAAAGGGTAAAGTTATTGCGATCTGGGGTGCAGCCTTTAAGGAAAATACCCCAAGTATCCAGCAGTCTCCGGTACATGCCATGCTGACCGCTTTGTGGGCACAAGGCGTGACGGTCAAGCTGCATGATCCTCAGGCAATCACAAATATTGAAAAGGTTTATGGGCCACGGGAAGACCTGATCCTGTGTAAAGACCAGTATCAGGCTGTGGAAGGGGCGCATGCCTTGTGTCTGATTACGGCATGGAAACAGTACGGCAGTCCGGATTATCCGTATCTAATCAAACTAATGCAGCATCCCCTGATTCTGGATGGGCGTAATCTGTATGATCCGACGTATGTCAAGACACGTGGTTTTAATTATATTGGGGTGGGACGTTAATGTTGAGCCATTTTAATCCAAATCTCGACACTGAAACTGTGTGTCAGAAACTCGCCTCGAACAAAGAACAGCTTCAGTCTGAGCATTTGCGGGAGCTGTTTGCTGCTGACCCGCTGCGTTTTAATCGATATTCTATCCAGTTTGAACAACTGCTGTTTGACTATAGCAAACACCGAATCAATAAGAATGTGATGCAGGGGCTGATCGAATGGGCCGATGCACAGAACCTCAGATCCTGGATTGGCTCCCTATTTTCCAATCAAAAAATCAACTATACCGAGCAGCGTGCTGCCATGCACTGGGCATTGCGCCTGCCGAAACAGGATCAACAGCATGCTGATCTGGCAGCTGATGTGCATGCCCAGCTGGAGCGTATGTATGCGCTGGTGGAACAAATTCATGCCGGACAGCGTCGCGGTGCCACCGGGGAAGTCATTCAGGATGTGGTCAATATCGGGGTGGGCGGATCAGACCTCGGTCCCTTGATGGTCACGCATGCTTTATCTGATTTTAAATACCAGTCTGCCCAGCCACTCAACGTACATTTTGTTTCGACTATGGATGGCAGTCAGTTGTCTGAGCTGTTGCATCAGCTGCGTCCGGAAACGACACTGTTTATTATTTCCTCCAAATCCTTCGGCACCATTGATACTCTGACCAATGCACAAACAGTCCGTTTATGGCTGGAAAAGGCTTTAGGTCAGCATCCTTATATTCTCAAGCATCATTTTATTGGGGTATCGACCAAACCGGAAAAAATGACCGCGTGGGGTATCGCACCGGAAAACCAGTTATTGCTTTGGGACTGGGTTGGCGGGCGTTATTCACTCTGGTCCTGTATCGGACTGCCAATTGCCTTGAGTATCGGCATTGAAGGCTTTAAGCAGCTGCTCGCTGGCGCCTATGCAGTGGATCAGCATTTTCAGTACCAGCCTTTTGAACGCAATATTCCGGTATTGATGGGATTGTTGGGAGCCTGGAATACCAATTTTCTGGATATTCAAACCCATGCAATTCTGCCTTATGACGGCCGGCTAAAATATTTTGCCTCCTATCTGCAACAGCTGGAAATGGAATCAAATGGTAAGTCAATCCAGCGCAATGGCGAAAAAGTCCAGTTCGATACCTGCCCGATCATCTGGGGAGAAGTAGGACCGAATGCCCAGCATGCCTTCTATCAGTTATTGCATCAGGGTACGCAGTCAGTCAGCTGTGATTTTATTGCGCCGGTAGAGCGTTATAACAGCCAGCAATATACTTATGCAGACAGTGCCGAAGCATTGGTAGAACAACATCATTTGGCCTTATCCAACTGTCTGGCGCAATCGCGCTTACTGGCTTTTGGTAATGAAGCCCTAGATCAGGCTGAATTGGCGAGCTTGCCGGCCTATAAACAGTATGAAGGCAATCAGCCGAGCAGTACCCTGTTATTGCAGGAGCTCAATCCATACAGCTTGGGCATGCTAATTGCTTTATATGAACATAAGGTATTTGTCCAGTCTGTGCTGTGGAATATCAACCCGTTCGACCAGTGGGGCGTGGAAAAAGGCAAGGAAATTGCCAACCAGTTACTACCCATACTGAATGGTGAACAGACTGATCTGAATGGTCTGGATGGTTCAACCCAAGGTTTAATTAAAGTTCTGTTAGGAAAGCAAAATGGCTAAAATTTTGGTCACAGGTGGGGCAGGCTATATTGGTTCACATACCTGTGTAGAATTGCTGAATGCCGGACATGAGGTTGTTGTACTTGATAATCTGTGTAATAGCTCCTCCGAGTCCTTAAGCCGGGTAGAAAAATTGACCCAAAAAAGCCTGACCTTTATCGAAGGAGATATCCGGGATAGCCAGTTACTCGATCAGATCTTTCAGCAAAATTCGATTGATGCGGTGATTCATTTTGCCGGACTAAAAGCTGTTGGTGAAAGTCAGCAAATTCCTTTGGCTTATTTTGACAATAATATTGCCGGTTCAATTAGCCTGGTTCAGGCGATGCAGCGCGCGCAAGTTTTTAAACTGGTGTTTAGTTCCTCAGCAACGGTGTATGGCGAAAATAATCCTTCACCTTTAAATGAAGAAATGCCTACCGGAATGCCAACTAATAACTATGGTTATACCAAACTGATAGTTGAGCAGCTACTGGAAAAGCTGGCTGTAGCTGATGAACGCTGGTCGATTGCATTATTGCGTTATTTTAATCCGGTCGGTGCGCATAAAAGTGGCCAGATTGGGGAAGATCCACAAGGTATCCCAAATAATTTAATGCCTTATGTAACTCAGGTGGCTGTAGGTCGTCGTGAAAAACTGTCTATTTTTGGTCATGATTATGACACGGTGGATGGTACTGGCGTGCGCGATTATATACACGTAGTCGACTTAGCCAATGCACACTTATGTGCTCTCAATAATCGTTTAACTGCGCAAGGTTGCCGTGCATGGAATATTGGTACAGGTAATGGGATTTCAGTGCTACAAGTTAAAGATACTTTTGAGCAAGTGAATGGTGTTGCGATTGCATTTGAATTAGCACCTCGTCGTGATGGCGATGTGGCCACCTGTTTTGCAGACAATGCACGTGCAGTCCAAGAGTTGGGCTGGCAACCTCAATATGGTTTAGAGGACATGCTCGCTGACAGCTGGAACTGGCAGAAGCAGAATCCGAATGGCTATCGCTAAAATCTTTATAGCGATATAAATAAAAAAATGGGAGCTTTTGATGAACAGCTCCCATTTTTATTCTGCTGGATACCGCAATATTAACTTTGAATCAGCTGGGTCAGCTCATTAACATAGTCCTGCATTAGCCGTGGATGATGATCACGGCGGCTTTCAATATTCAAACGCAATAATGGTTCAGTATTGGAGGCGCGCACATTAAAACGCCAGCTACCAAAATTCAGGCTGACGCCATCAGTCTGGTCAATGTCTGGTTTTTGATCGGCATAATGATCGAAAAGTTTTTGGATGGTTGCCTGGGTATCGGCCACTTTAAAATTAATTTCACCTGAACATGGGAACTTGGCAATCATTTCTTCCACAAGAGAAGATAAGGATTTTCCTGTTTCAGACAGTACCGCCATAGCCAGTAACCATGGAATCATGCCGCTGTCACAGTAAGCAAAATCACGGAAATAGTGATGAGCACTCATTTCCCCGCCATAAGCCGCATTATGTTCACGCATGACATCCTTAATGAAGGCATGACCTGATTTTGATTGGACGGTAATTCCCTGATATTGCTCCACGACATCCAGCGTATTCCAGACCAGACGCGGGTCATGGACAATTTTTTCACCAGACTGCTTCAGCAGAAATGCCTGCGCCAGAAGGCCAACAATATAATAACCTTCAATAAACTGCCCTTTTTCATCGAACAGGAAACAGCGATCAAAGTCACCATCCCAGGCAATGCCCATATCCGCACCATGCTGAATGACCGCATCACGGGTGCTATCACGGTTTTCAACCAGAATTGGATTCGGGATGCCATTCGGGAAGTTACCATCGGCCTCATTGTGAATTTTGACAAATTCAACCGGAATCTGGAGTTGTTGAAACTTCTGTTCCAGCGCATCCACCACATGACCTGCGGCACCATTGCCGGCATTCATCACCAGTTTCATCGGGCGGATTTTTGCCGCGTCAATATAAGTCATCAGGTGATCGATAAATTCAGGCAGGATATTATATTGTTCAGTATGACCTTTTTGGACAACCTCAACGAATTTCCCTGATTCTGCCAAGGCCTGAATTTCTTTTAAGCCTGTATCTGCACTGATCGGGCGGGCATTTTCACGCACCAGCTTCATGCCGTTATAGTCCATCGGATTATGGCTGGCCGTCACTTCAATACCACCCTGAACATCCAGATGGAAAGCTGCGAAATAAACTTCTTCAGTCCCGGTCATGCCCAAATCCAGCACATTGACTCCGGCATCATTCAAGCCGCGAATGGTCGCCTGTTTTAAGTCTTCACTGCTGAGTCGGATGTCACAGCCAATGACAACCGTTTTAGGTTGATAAATCTGTCCATAAGCACGGCCAATTTTATAGGCGATATCTTCATTAAGTTCGGTACCGAGTTTGCCACGAATATCATAGGCTTTAAAGCAAGTCAGTTGTGTCATTTATAGGCTCTCCATTTAGAAGAAAAAGGCCGGTTCCCCAGCCTTGATTCAATTTTAATTATTCTACGGTGACCGATTTTGCCAGGTTACGTGGCTGATCTACATCCGTACCACGTAATACAGCTACATGATAAGAGAGTAACTGCACCGGGATGCTATACACAATCGGTGCCAGCACTGCATTGACTGACGGAATATGTACCACATGCTGGCGTTCTTTGGCTTTAATGCCGCTGTTTTCATCAGCAAACACAAATAGCTCGCCGCCACGTGCCTGAACTTCTTCCATATTGGATTTAAGCTTGTCCAGCATGTCATCCTGTGGCGCCAGAATTACCACCGGCATGTCATTGTCGACCAGTGCCAATGGCCCGTGTTTCAGCTCACCTGCAGCATAACCTTCAGCATGAATATATGAAATTTCTTTCAGTTTGAGTGCACCTTCCAGAGCGATCGGGAAATGCGTACCACGGCCCAAAAACAGGCAATGCTGCTTCTCAACAAACAGTTCAGAGAGACGTAAAATTTCATCGTCATGACGCAAGGTATCCAGAATCACTTTAGGCGTATGCCAAAGTTCTGTGGTGATCTCCGTCATTTGTTCTGTGGAAATCGTATTTTTTACAGAACCGATTTTCAGTACCAACAGCATCAATGCAGCAAGCTGGGTGGTAAAGGCTTTGGTTGAAGCTACACCAATTTCAGGACCTGCCAGCGTCAACAGACTATGCTGAGTTTCACGCACCATCGAAGAGGTCGCCACGTTACAGATGGTCATCGTGGTAATGTCCAGGCCTTTGGCTGCTGCACGTTTTTGCGTATCACGTAATGCAGCCAAGGTGTCGGCCGTTTCACCAGATTGGGAAATACACACATACAGCGTATTGTTCACAATCACCGGCGTGCGATAACGGAACTCGCTGGCAATTTCGACTTGGCAAGGCAGGTCAATCAGCTGTTCAAACCAATATTTGGCGATCATGCCGGCATGATAGCTGGTACCACAGGCAATAATCTGGATTTGCTGAATTTTTGAAAAGTCTTGTTCCGCACTAGCAAGAAAATCTTCACGCAGGTCATTGCCATTTAAAGCTTGGGAAATGGTCTGTTTAATCGCTTCAGGCTGCTCATAAATTTCTTTGAGCATGTAATGCTTGTATTCACCTTTAGACGCATTGCTGACCGCAGCATCCAGTTCCTTGACCGGACGATCGACCAGTTGACCATCGACAAAGACTTCAATGCTGGTGCGGGTCAAACGGGCAATGTCACCTTCTTCCAGGTAGATAAAACGGTTAGTAATTGGAAGTAAGGCTAATTGATCGGAACTAATGAAGTTTTCACCAATCCCGACACCAATCACCAGTGGAGAACCTTCACGCACGGTAATCAGTTCATCCGGGTGGTCAGTATGTACGATACCGAGTGCATAGGCGCCTTTCAGTTGCGGAACCACCTGGCGTACAGCGTCTAACAGGCTTGGGGTAGATTTCAGCGCATCATTGATCAGATGGGCCACCACTTCAGTATCAGTCTGTGAGGTAAACACATAGCCCAAAGCTTCAAGATCATCTTTGAGTTCCTGATAGTTTTCGATAATTCCGTTATGCACCACTGCCACATTTTCAGAAATATGCGGATGGGCATTTTCTTCAGTCGGTTTACCATGGGTCGCCCAGCGTGTATGCGCGATGCCGAGTGAACCGCTAATCTGTGATTCATTCACAGCTTGTTCAAGGTTCGCGACCTTACCGACACGGCGTTCACGTAGGACTTGGCTATTATTGATAAGTGCCAAACCTGCTGAATCATAACCACGGTATTCCAGGCGTTTTAAGCCTTCAATCAAAATATTGGTAATGCTACGTTCTGCAATGCCACCAACGATACCACACATATTTGTTCCCCTTATTTCTTGATTTTTTGCGGACGTGGATAGTTTTCTTTGGCAAATTGCTTAGAGCGCTCTACTGCCAAACTGTTGTCTTCCACATCACGGGTAATCGTTGAGCCTGCACCCACTGTGGCACCGTTGCCAATTCTCACAGGTGCAACCAATGAACTGTTCGAGCCAATGAAGGCCTGATCACCAATAATCGTTTTAAACTTGTTCGCACCATCATAATTACAGGTAATGGTTCCTGCACCGATATTAGAACCGGCACCGAT
This sequence comes from Acinetobacter lwoffii, assembly GCF_024129855.1. Taxonomy (GTDB): domain Bacteria; phylum Pseudomonadota; class Gammaproteobacteria; order Pseudomonadales; family Moraxellaceae; genus Acinetobacter; species Acinetobacter lwoffii_L. The sequence goes on along the minus strand of NZ_JAMXXC010000014.1, from coordinate 6,124 downwards.
TTCAGCATCACCCAGGTAGGTAAAGTGGTTGGCTTTAGAGCCTAAACCAATCGTGGTATTTTTAACTTCAACAAAGTTACCGATATGCACTTCATTGGCCAGTTGTGCACCCGGACGGAGTCGTGCAAAAGGTCCAATTTGAGTATCTTCACCAACGATGGCGCTATCTAAAATGCTATATGGCTGAACCTTGGTGCCAGCTGCAATCTTGGTATTCTTGATAATACAGCCAGCGCCAATTTCAACGTTGTCGCCCAGCTCGCAATCACCTTCGATAATCACGTTGATATCAATGCGAACATCCTGGCCGACAGTTAAATTACCACGCAAGTCAAAGCGGCTTGGATCAATCAGATGTACGCCTTGCTGCATCAGCTGTTTGGCTTGATAAACCTGGAACTGACGTTCTAAAGCAGCCAGCTGCACCCGGTCATTTACCCCTTCAACTTCAAAAGCCTGCTCAGGTTCTACCGATGCAACTTGCATACCATCTGCCAAAGCCATCGCGACGATATCCGTCAGGTAATATTCACCTTGAGAATTGTCATTACTTAAACTTGGCAGCCATTGATGCAGTTTGGCATTGCTGACCGCATAAATACCGGTATTAATTTCTTTAATCTGACGTTGCTCTTCGGAAGCATCCTTGTGCTCAATAATGGCCTGGATCTGACCCTGTTCACGCACAATACGACCATAACCATTGGCATCTGGCAGGGTAAGCGTCACCAGACCAATACCGGTTGCTGCAGTGGCATCGAGTAATTTTTGTAAGGTTACAGGATTAATGCACGGCACATCGCCGGAAAGAATCAGCGAGACGCCGTCTTGTGGCAGGACAGGCAAGGTCATTTGTACGGCATGACCGGTACCCAGCTGTTCAGCCTGTTCGACCCATTTAATATCCTCTTGTGCAAATGCTGTCTGAACCCGATCACCGCCGTGACCATAAATCGTAATAATATTATCTGCGTTTAATTTTTTTGCCGTTTCAATGACATGACCCAGTAAAGGACGTCCTGCAAGGGGTTGTAATACTTTCGGTAAGCTAGAGCGCATGCGCGTTCCTTTACCTGCAGCAAGAATAATAACAGTCGTTGACATGTTCTAATCCTAAATATGGCTTATGCCACGATGAAGTAAAAATAAAGCAAAATACAAAGAGCAGCCCAAAGGCCGGCAATAATGTCATCCAGCATGATGCCGAAGCCACCGTCGACCTGTCGGTCAATCACACGGATCGGCCAAGGTTTCCAGATATCAAATAATCTGAATAGCGCAAAACCGACGAGCAACCATAACCAGTTCATCTGACCTAAGTAGATCAGTGGCAAAAATGTGATGGATTGTCCTGCAAACTCATCCCAGACGATGCGCCCATCATCATGTACGCCCATAATTTTTGCTGTTTTGTCACAAATATAAATACCAATCAGGGACATGATCATAATCGCCAAGATGGTGTTTGTGAAGCCGATTGCAAGCCAAACTGGTACAAATAATAGTGCAAAAGCGGAACCAGTGGTACCAGGTGCTTTAGGACTTAAACCAGAACCAAAGCCCACACCACAGAACACAATAAAACGTTCTGGCCAAGTCATAGTTTTAAAAAGAATTGGAGGCTTATGCAAAATGTTGATACCCATTAAATTGAAGTGAATGATCTACGCCATCTTTTTCAAAAGTTAAGCCGTGTTTCTGCTGAATTGTGCCGATCATACTAATCGAAACATCAAGTTGTTTTTGCAATAATTTTTCGTAATTTTGCGGGCTTATTGTAAAGCATAACTCGTAATCGTCGCCACCAGCGAGGGCATATTGCCATTTTTGTGCATCGTCTAATGTCTGCAGGGTAGGACTGATCGGTAAGTTTTCGAGTTGCAGCTTTGCACCGACTTGAGAAGCTTTGAGAATATGTCCAAGATCTTGTGCCAAACCATCCGAGATATCAATCATGGTATGCGCCAGACCTTTTAGGGCGGCACCGAGCTGACAACGTGGCGTTGGATAGTCCAGACGTTTCTGTAATGGATGACCAAGATGATTTAAAGCAAAAGCTGCATCACCGACAGTTCCACTGACACAGATCAAATCACCCAGTTTTGCACCCGAGCGTGTAATGGCTTGACCAATGTCCACCCAGCCTAATGCAGTAACAGACAGGGTTAAATGAGGACTTTGAGTGGTATCACCACCGATTAAGCTCACACCAAATTGATCGCAACAATCATATAAACCCTGACTAAAAGCTTTTAGCCAGTCATGATCAATTTGGGGTAGGCTCAATGCGAGTAAAATACTGTGCGGGGTTGCGCCCATCGCGGCAATATCAGATAAATTGACAGCCACAGATTTCCAGCCAATCGCATGCGGATTGGTATTCATTGGAAAATGGCGTCCAGCAATCAGGGTGTCGGCACAGATGACCAGTTGTTGCTGAGGAGGAGGGGTGAGCAAGGCTGAATCGTCACCGACGCCCAGATCGACAGAATGGGCATTCTTGCGATTGAAATAGGTGTCGATAATCGAAAATTCAGCCATACAACGAATCTACGCTATTAGTTAGACTGCTGTTTTTCTGCTGCACGCAAAGTTGTCGCTAAACGATCCAATACACCATTGATGTATTTATGGCTATCGGCACCGCCAAAATGTTTAGCCAGTTCGATTGCTTCATCTAGAACGACGCGATATGGAATCTCAAAATGTTCTTTGAGTTCATATGCACCAAGACGAAGGGTCGCAAGCTCAACACCGTCAAGTGCTGAAAGTTCGCGATCGAGTACCGGGATTAAGAGCGCATCCAATGCTTCATGATTGGCAACCACTTGAGTCAACAATTCATGATAATAGCTCAGATCCACTTTGTGCATGGCATTTTCCACACGCGTACGTGCTTCAATCTCATGCACCGGATTGTGGCTCATTTGCCATTCATAAATTCCTTGTACAGCAAAGCGACGTGCTTTACGTTTTGCTGCATAAGTTGCTTGAAGTGTTTGCGACATAGCGTTAAATAGCCTTTAACAAGTTAACCATTTCAATCGCAGTCAGGGCAGCTTCGCTACCTTTATTGCCTGCTTTTGTTCCAGAGCGTTCAATCGCTTGTTCAATACTGTCCGTAGTGAGTACACCGTTAATGACAGGTAAGCCAGTGTCCAGGCCAACCACGCCCAAACCTTTGGCACATTCGCCTGCAACGAAATCGAAGTGAGGCGTGCTACCACGAATCACGGCGCCAAGCGCGATGATGGCATCGAAACGATCTGAAGCTGCCAGTTTTTTCGCAACGACAGGAAGTTCCCAAGCACCAGGTGCATGAACAACAGTGATATTATCCTCTGATACACCATGACGTTTCAATGTATCAATGGCACCTTCTAACAGATGTTCAACCACAAAGCTGTTAAAACGACCAACTAAAATCGCATAACGGTCTTCGTTCGCGAGATGTAACATACCTTCAATACGGCGAACTGCCATAACAACCTCGATAATTTCTTAAGATGTTTGTTGTGCGGTGATGTATTCCACCACTTCTAAGTTAAAGCCTGACAGGGCATTGAAACGCAATGGAGAGCTGAGCAGCTTCATTTTTTCAACGCCTAGATCACGCAAAATTTGTGCACCCACACCAATGGTCTGATACTGCTGAGACAGTGCAGAATTTGATTTTACATTTTTTGGTGCATTTAAGGTATCTAAAGCCGGACCCAAATCCTGTAAATGACGTTGCCCAATCCAAACCAACACACCACGATCACTATTGGAAATTTCTTTTAATGCGCGGTCTAAGTTCCAGGCCGGTTCGCCGTCCTGTTTTTTCAGTTTGAGCAAATCACGGGTCGGATTAAAACCATGTACACGAACGGTGGTCACGCCTTGTTTAGGCTCGCCTTTGACCAGGGCCAAATGAATATCCGGGTTGCCCAGTTCACGATAACGATATAAATCAAATGTGCCGTATTCGGTGTCGAGTTTTTGATGATCGAGACGCTCAACCGTTTGCTCATTGGTCATGCGGTAATGAATCAGGTCGGCAATGGTGCCAATTTTCAAACCATGCTTTTCAGCAAAAACTTCAAGATCCGGACGGCGCGCCATCGTGCCATCTTCATTGATGATTTCACAAATCACAGAAGCCGGTTCCAGTCCTGCCAAACGGGAAAGATCACAACCTGCCTCAGTATGTCCGGCACGGTGCAATACACCACCTGGTTGCGCCATCAGCGGGAAGATATGTCCTGGCTGTACAATATCTGCCGGTTTGGCATGAGCAGCCACAGCAGTTTGAATTGTGTGCGCACGTTCAGCCGGAGAAATGCCGGTAGAAATGCCTTCAGCCGCTTCAATCGACAGGGTGAAATTGGTCCCGTGCTGGGCGCCGTTGGCATCCACCATCAACGGCAGATTCAACTGCTGGCAACGCTCTTTACTTAGAGTCAGGCAGACCAGACCACGTGCATGGGTGATCATGAAGTTGATGTCTTCAGGACGTACGTGTGTGGCAGCAATCACCAAATCGCCTTCATTTTCACGGTCTTCATCATCCATCAGGATGACCATTTTTCCTGCACGGATATCTGCTACAAGCTCTTCAACAGTATTGAGCGGCATCAACCTTCACCTTCTTTTTTGATCTTGATCAGACCGAATCATGACATTATTGGGTACATAGTCTAACGCTTTTTGCGCAATTTTGCCTATGCTTATTGCTTTCCCTCTAGTAGTTCATTGTTATACACAGTCTTGATAAACATGAAAAGCCGACTTTAAATGAAAGCCTGAGCTTTATGCAGGTTTTTTGAGCAATTAAAAAGCATAAAAAATGAGAAACTTAGGTGAAATCAACATAAGCCCAGACATTAAGGCGTTTTCAGAAAGTATTTTAATTTATTGTCAGTCATTCAATGGAATTCTGGACGAACAATGCTGGAAAATTTTACCTAGTATTAAAATTTTAAAAAATATCAGGTTAAAAGCGAACCGAAGTCCGCTTTTAATCATCAGGTTGTTTAGAAGAAACCAGCAGGCTTGGTCGAATAGCTCACCAAAAGATTTTTGGTTTGCTGATAATGATCCAGCATCATTCTATGGTTCTCGCGTCCAATGCCGGATTTTTTATAGCCACCGAAAGCCGCATGCGCCGGGTAGATATGATAACAGTTGGTCCAGACCCGACCAGCCTGGATGGCACGACCGGCACGATACGAGGTATGTGCCGAGCGCGACCAGACCCCGGCACCGAGTCCGTAAATGGTATCGTTGGCGATCTTGATTGCATCATCGAAGTCTTTAAAGGTAGTCACGGCCAGCACGGGACCAAAAATTTCTTCCTGGAAGGTTTTCATATTGTTGGTGCCCTTAAAGATGGTCGGCTCAATATAGAAACCTTGACCCACTTCCTGACGCGCCTCACCGCCTGTGATGATTTGTGCGCCCTCTGCACGGCCAGTGGCAATACAGCCGAGAATCTTGTCCTGCTGCTCCTGCGAAGCCTGCGCCCCGATCATGGTTTCCGTATCCAGCGGATGCCCGGTTTTAATCCGTTTCACCCGTTCAACGGCACGCGCCAGAAATTCGTCAGCAATACTTTCCTGGATCAGCGCACGCGATGGACAGGTGCAGATTTCACCCTGGTTCAGGGCAAACATGGCAAAACCTTCCAGCGCTTTGTCCAGATAGTCATCTTCCTGATCCAGGATGTCGGCAAAGAACAGATTCGGTGATTTACCCCCCAGTTCCAGCGTCACCGGAATAATATTTTCGGTGGCATATTGCATGATCATCTGACCGACGGCGGTGGAACCGGTAAAGGCAATCTTGGCAATGCGTGGGTTGGTGGCTAGCGGGCGACCGACTTCAACCCCATAACCATTGACGATATTCAGGACACCCGGTGGCAAAATATCCTGAATCAGTTCAGCCAGCACCAGAATGCTGACCGGAGTCTGTTCTGCAGGTTTCAACACAATGCAGTTGCCCGCAGCCAGGGCAGGTGCCAGTTTCCAGGCAGCCATCAGAATCGGGAAGTTCCAGGGAATGATTTGTCCGACTACACCAAGCGGTTCATGGAAATGGTAGGCAATGGTATCTTCATCAATTTCGGAAATGCCGCCTTCCT